>NZ_WTLC01000099.1:0-1302 GCF_011378875.1 Pseudoalteromonas sp. Z9A5 | reverse complement strand
TTTGTCTACATAGCTCAGCTTTTTGCGTGATTCATTATTTATAAACTGTACTTGTCGCCCCGTTTTAATGGGTGGCTTTCGCATGCATTGCTGCTTTAGCGGGCATGTTTTACAGTCTTTTAAGTAACCACAGAATCGCGTGTATTGCTGGTTATGACTTTTTACATTAACCCCACTTCGCCACATATCATTACCTGCAGGACAGCGGCATGTTTGGTTTGCTTCATCATAATGAAAATCATCTGAGGTAAATAACAGTGGCTTGCCTTTACTGCGTTTTAGTCGGCGCTTTTCTTGCTCCGTTTCGTATGTTTCGCTGTCTTTAAACAGCGGATTTCGTTTTCTAAATTGATTATCCGCAATGTAGGTATCGAACCCGCTTTGCGCCATAAATTCGAGATTTGCTTCGCTGTTAAACCCACTGTCTGCGGTGAACTTAATCGTGTGATCGTCTTTGCGCTTGTCAGTGTTCAATTTATCAAGCTGCTGCTTTAATTGCTTAACAGCTGGCTGTAGGGTTTGTTGCTCACCCACTGAGCCCCACGTTTGAGCTTGCAGTATAATTTGGTGTTTATCGTCATTAATCGCGATGCCGTTGTAGCCTTGAATTGTCCCTTTTGAGGTCGTCATTTTTGCACTATCTGGATCAGTGATATTACTTTTAACAGACTTGCCTTTACTGGCTGTTTTCTCTTCGTGAGTGGCTAAAAACTCGGTGATTTTATCTGCACTTTTATCTAGCTTTTCTTTTTGTTTTAAATCCTGAGTTATCAATTCTTCGCCCAGTCCATCTTGTGATTGGTGGCGTTCAATAATACGTTTGCTTGCGCGTTCTAGTTTTGCTTTTTTGCGACCTAACTCATCGAATGTGCCACTCCACCCTTTACTCGCATTGGACTTTAATTTACACCCATCAATGGCAAACATGTTGCGGCCTATCAAGTCTTCCTCATCACATATCATCAGCACTTGCGTAAAAATCGGCTCAATCTGTTCATGCATTTTAGCAACGAAGCCTGCTATTGATGTGTAATGCGGCTGGATATCTCCCGACACACTCATAAATAAAATGTTCGTCTCACACGCTTTAGCAATTCGACGGCTACTGATCAAACCATGTGCATAGCCCAGTAAAATAATCTTTAGCATTACCGAAGGTGGATACGCCGCCGCGCCCGTTTTGTCATTGTTGTACCACGCGTCAAACCCCGATAAATCGAGTTTATTTTCGACAATATAACAAAGGGCATACTCAAAAGTGCCAGGCAGAATTTGCTCAGCGAAATTGATAGGAATGAATTT
>NZ_WTLC01000098.1:0-1439 GCF_011378875.1 Pseudoalteromonas sp. Z9A5 | reverse complement strand
GTTGCTGTGGCTGTTAATGTGCCGTCGTTTAATGCACTTGCATCAATAGGATCGGTGACGTATTCGCCGTTTTGCACGATTGCTTGTACTTCAACGGGCGGATTTATTCCATCGCTCAATACGACAGTAACGGTTTGACCATCTTCAATATCCGTAACTGTGCCGCGTATCACCATGGCTGCGCTTTCGCCATTGCCATTAATGACACCGTCGGCTGTTTTATCAATGCTGGTGGTAATGGCTGCCGTGTTATCAAGCTCGACTGAATCCACAGCGCTAACAGGGTTGCCTGCCACATCTGATGAAGTTGCGGTGGCTGTTAATGTGCCATCGTTCAATGCGCTTGCATCAATTGGATCTGTTACATATTCGCCATTAATTACGGTTGCTTGTACTTCAACTGGAGGATTAACGCCGTCGTTAATAGTCACCGTTACGGTTTGACCGTCTTCAACATCAGTAACCGTACCACGTACAACAATCTCTGCACTTTCGCCGTTACCGTTAATTACGCTATCCGCTGTTTTATCAATACTGGTGGTAATGGCAGCGGTGTTATCAAGCTCAACCGTATCTTGTGCTGTTACCGGGTTACCTGCTAAATCAGACGCCGTTGCAGTAGCGGTTAATGTGCCATCATTTAGTGCGCTTGCATCAATTGGATCTGTTACATATTCGCCATTAATTACTATTGCAAACACTGTAATTAATGGGTTTATTCCATCACTCAATGTTACGGTAACTGTTTGACCGTCTTCAACATCAGTAACCGTACCACGTACAACAATTGCGGCACTTTCACCGTTACCGTTAATTACGCTATCCGCTGTTTTATCAATACTTGTGGTTATTGCAGCAGTGTTATCAAGCTCAACCGTATCTTGTGCTGTTACCGGATTACCTGCTAAATCAGACGCTGTTGCTGTGGCTGTTAATGTGCCATCGTTTAGTGCGCTTGCATCAATTGGATCGGTGACGTATTCGCCATTAATTACGGTTGATTGTACTTCAACAGGTGGGTTGACGCCGTCGCTGATGGTTACAGTAACTGTTTGACCATCTTCAACATCAGTAACTGTTCCGCGTACAACGATCTCTGTACTTTCGCCGTTACCGTTAATAACTGAGTCGGCTGTTTTATCAATGCTGGTAGTAATGGCTGCGGTGTTATCAAGCTCAACTGAATCCTCAGCGCTTACAGGGTTGCCTGCTACATCTGACGCTGTTGCAGTAGCGGTTAATGTGCCATCGTTTAATGCACTTGCATCAATTGGATCGGTGACGTATTCGCCATTAATTACGGTTGCTTGTACTTCAACAGGTGGGTTGACGCCGTCGCTGATGGTTACAGTAACTGTTTGACCATCTTCAATGTCGGTAACCGTACCACGTACAACAATTGCGGCACTTTCACCGTTGCCGTTAATAATACCGTCGTC
>NZ_WTLC01000096.1:0-1742 GCF_011378875.1 Pseudoalteromonas sp. Z9A5 | reverse complement strand
AATTTTTTCAGAAGCACTCAAACAATTAAATAAGGATTGCCGTGAGTGCTTGTAGCTTATTAATAATTGTGGGGATCCCTCAGGATTTGACCCCTCTGGATTCTTTTATGATGATCAAAGTAAGGGTACTGAGCATAGATACTTAACGGATGTTGAAAAAGGCTACGCAAAATCGCTTGATAAAAAAGGTGAATATGCCACTGTAAATGAATGGCTAGATCATATGGAGAGTGAAACGGCTAAGTCGCTCAGCATGGAAACTATAGAAAGGGCGCCTGGCGTTTACGAAGCGAGGATCCCAAAAGAGGAAGCCGCGCTAGTCGCCAAGGCTATTCGAATAGAGGCTGAAAACTACTTAGATGAGGCTGGAGTTAATAAAGATGCCAAAATGTCTAATTTAGTTGGTGGCGGTAATGTATATAAAGAAAAAGGTAGGGAGACAGATGATAAATTCTAACAATAAAGGAAGCTTTATTTATGCGAGATAACTACGAAATAGTTCATGTAATAGACATTACTTATTCTAATTTAGGCGAACATCGAATTATTACATATTATAATGAGTCAGATGCATTAAATGCTGTCGGGGGGGTTACTCTAACATTAGATGGTATATATGAAACTTGTTTAGGAATTAACTTCCAACTTAATGCCATGTGGTCATCACAAAACGGTCATTTATGGGTTGTAGATGACCAAGGTGATGTATTCACAAACGCTAACATTAGTTTTAAACAGCCGCCTTTTGAACGATTAAAATTTATTTCAGGTGACTTTGATATTAACTGGAATGTTACTGAAGTCTTCAAAGGGCAATTAAATGCCATTTGGGGAACAACCGATGACGATGTGTGGGTGACTTCTTTTGCAGGCCCTGTTTTTCATTGGGATGGGACTTTATGGACAGAACATTCACTCCCAAAAGCGCCCAATGCAATAGATGGCTCAGCCAGTGATGATGTTTATGTTGTTGGTTATGAGGGAAACATACATCATTTTAATGGGAATGAATGGGTGAAAATAGCTTTACCCCCAGGCATCCCTCAACAGGATGCTTTTACTGATGTAAAAGTTCTTTCACAAGATAAAGTGTTTATCACGGGTCGAAGTGGTTGTTTGTTAGTGGGTAATGCCAAAGAGGGTTTTTCTGATATAGGCTCCGCCAGGTATTCATGGTATGGCATAGGAGCAATAGAAGAACGTATTTTTCTTGCTGGTGGAGAGCAAGGTATATTCGAATTAATTGATGGGCAATTTGTGTGTCTAAAAGATAAAGGTCAGCCTGTTGGCGTATTTGAAACGCCTAATGCTATTAACTTTATACCCGCAGAGCAACAACCAAACCCATGGTTTGTAAGATACGAACCCGGTGCAAGCAGAGAATGGAAAAAGGTTAATACATAAACAAAAAGTAAATTAACAAGGACAGTCGCTCATATTTCAAACATCGAACTTATTTCGATTGATTATTTAGCTTGGAAAATAACAAAGACATATATGGACGCTCCCCTGAAGTCAAGACGAGCTAATGTATAAACATCAAAATTGATGCCTTTATTTTATTATCATGTATCCCATTTCACCGTCATGATGCGTCACAAGCTTGCTGAAAAGCAAAGGTACTGACATATATTCGAGCTATGGCGTCATGGTTATCATGCGCCATGCTCCTAATGAGCTTCGTACCAAGGGACCTAAAAAATATTCACCCAAACGAGATTAAATCTCGTGTCTTTATCTGG
>NZ_WTLC01000095.1:0-1973 GCF_011378875.1 Pseudoalteromonas sp. Z9A5 | reverse complement strand
GGCGTTGGTGCGTCAAGCTAAGCTTGATGCATCTTGCAGGGTGCAAGTCCCTGTCAGGTAAGGTTTAACCAACCACCTGTATCGAGTGTTGCGCCTTTGGCGGAGTGTGAGATTAGCAAGTTCTTTTCAGCAGTGAGGACTGCATCACACGAACAATATTGGTGAAGCGTACACAGAGAATTATGTAGGCCATAGGGGCTGTCGTGGTCCTGAAGTGCTGGTATCGCTCCGATAAATATTAGATCTGACTGACGAGGTTTGCAACGCTACCGAAGTCCATGCAAAACAGCCGTATTGGTTAGGCTGTAGAGAGTCAGCGGAGTTTACAAGCCGTGGCATGTGTAGAGAGATGTATTGAGAACTTGAGAGATCCAAAGGCGTTCCACATGGATAGTGGTAGAGAAGCTTAACGAAAAGCAAAGCCAACGATGACCCTTTGGAAGTCAGATCAGCCCATAGTAGTCTGAGCAGGGGAAAGCCTTGTACATGGCGAAGGAGCTGACAGTTATATTCGGTATTAAGCCGCCACATAGTCCAGACAAAGTAGGGCTGGGATCACTATGACAACAACACTTAATGCCATCGCATTTAAAGCACACACTCACCCTAAGCACAGGTTTCAGAATTTATATGGACTGCTAAATACCGGCAGCCTGTATCAAAGTTGGGGCCAACTCAATAAATTAGCTAAACCCGGTATTGATGGCATTACTATGCCTATGTACAAGGCAAAGCTAATCGAAAATATCGACCGTTTAGGTCAGCAGCTTAAGCAGAAATGCTACCGAGTTAATGATATTAAACGCATTTTCATCCCTAAATCGAACGGTAAACAACGGCCCTTGGGTCTGCCAACGGTTGATGACAAACTTGTGCAACAAAGTGTTAGCCAGATCCTGCAAAGTATTTGGGAGCAAGACTTTATGCGCAATAGTTATGGTTATCGACCGAATAAAAGCGCGCATCAAGCGGTGCATAGTTTGACACTTAATCTACAGTTTCAAGGTTATGGTTATATTGTAGAGGCTGATATTAAAGGCTTTTTCGACAACCTTGATCATGAATGGTTGATGGACATGCTCAAACAACGCATCGATGATAAGGCGATACTTAATTTAATTAACCAGTGGTTAAAAGCACGGATAAAATCCCCCGATGGTGTCTTTACCAAACCATCGAGTGGCAGCCCACAGGGCGGTATTATCAGTCCTGTGCTTGCTAATATTTATCTACATTACGCGTTAGACCTGTGGTTTGAAAAGAAGGTAAAGCCAAAGATGCGCGGCAGAGCAATGATGATACGTTATGCAGATGATTTTGTTTGCGCGTTTCAATATGCGAATGACGCAGAGCGCTTTTATAAGGTACTACCGAAGCGATTAAAGAAATTCAACTTAGACGTTGCACAAGACAAAACATCGTTAATGCGCTTCAGCCGATTTCACGTTGGTCGAAAACGTCATTTTGTCTTTCTAGGGTTCGAGTTTTACTGGGGCACAGATTCATCGGGTAAACCAAGACTGCGGCGGCGCACTGGCGCGAAGAAGCAAAAGGCAACGCTGAGTGAATATTACCAATGGATCAAAGCTAAGTGTTCATTTAAGTTGAGAGAATGGCTACCCCAATTAAAACGAAAACTGATAGGGTTTAGAAACTATTTCGGGCTTCCCGACAACAGCCGAAGTTTGGCAGGAGTATACGATTATGCTTTGCATACCTTATATAAATGGTTGAACAGGCGTAGTGGTCGACGAAGTTATAACTGGAGTAATTTCAAGAAGATGTTAGAGTATTTTAATATTGAGAGTATCAAAGTCAGCAAGCGAAATATCCTTGTTGATTGGTACTAGGGTCGTGTGTTTTACACGAGTGAATATATAACTGAAGAGCCGGATGCGGTAGTTCCGCACGTCCGGATCTGTGTGGGGTCGGCCTAGCAATAGGTCGCTCTACCACGATAGGCTGTAGAATTA
>NZ_WTLC01000094.1:0-2036 GCF_011378875.1 Pseudoalteromonas sp. Z9A5 | reverse complement strand
GAATACTGGAACTATCATGAACGTCATTGTGACAAAGGATATCAACAACCTCGTTTTTATATGCCCATACCATTATTAGGCTTAGCGTGTATGGCAAAAGATTACGGTAACGAACTTAACGTGCGATCAGATTTTATTCCGCAGTTTTATATTGATGGCGATTACCTGTAATTTCACCCTAAACGCCCCAAAAACCGACATAATTTAAAGGAATAAGCATGATAAACGTAACACGCGAATATAAACCTTTAAGCATAAAAAGAGATAGTGAACGATTTGAGCGAATGTATAATCACTCAATTGAAGATTTACCCATTAAAAAAGATAATTTAATAAGTTTTTTTGGCAATGCACTCCAAATCTGCCAGTGGTGGTCGTATGATTTAACCGAAGAAAACAAGCAAAAATCCATAAAAGCATTAAAGCTTGCGGCAAAAGCAGGTGAGGCTATTTTCAGGCTAGGTCGAGAGCCTGAAAAAGAGCAGCGCGTTGTGATTGACGATATATTAGACGCTACCTACAACGGCTTAGGTTTATTGGAAAATGGTGGGTTACATGCGATGCGCTGGCAAGAAGCCTTTTTTGCTGCATCAATCGTGCGAGACTATGACGCGATGGACAGCTTGGTTAAGTTTCCTGTGTCATTAATGCGAAAGTGTTCTTCTAAAAACCCTGAAGCAGAGTATTTATTAACCGAATTAATACAGTGTATTCATCGTCGAGAATCAGGTCCAAAGGGTATTGAAATTCTCAACAAGTTGCTGGATGAAGTGATTGAAGGCGGTAAAAAAGAACCGTGGGTTGCGTATGGTACAGGTGCAAAATCAGATTTTATTATTTCCTTTACCACACAATCAGAAGCAACACCGAGCGAAGCATTAGCAAGTGCACTAACCGAAAATTGGAAGTATTGTGAGCGCCACCGTGATTTAGAGGGGTATGAACAGCCTGATTTTTACATGCCAATTGTCTTGCTAGGTTTAACGTGCATGGCAAAAGATCTTGGTAACGAATTAAACGTGCAATCAGATTTTATCCCGCAGTTTTATATTGATGGCAACTATTTATAGTTTTGCCTCAGTACCCAAAACCCTAAACTAAACAGATTTAATTTAAAGGAATAAATATGATAATCATAACACGTGATTATGAGTCTATAGAGCTTGAAGATAATATCGAACGTTTTGAAAGAAGATATAACAGAGTAAGTCAAAAATTGCACATTAAAAGAGATAATTTAATTTCGTTATTAAGCAATGCAATCACAATCTGCCAATGGTGGTCGTTCGATTTAACGGACGAAAACAAGCAAAAATCAATAACCGCACTAAAGCTTGCGGCAAAAGCAGGTGAGGCAATTTTTAGGCTGGGGCGAGAGCCTGAAAAAGAGCAGCGTATCGTGATTGACGATATATTAGATGCCACCTACAACGGCGAAAGCTTGTTGTGGAGTGGGTACTTGGATGCAATTCGCTGGCAAAAAGCCTTTTTTGTGCGGCAATTGTACGTGACCAAGATGCGATGGATAGTTTAGCGAAGTTCCCAGTGTCTTTAATGCGCCAGTGCTCTACCACAAGTAGTGAAGCCGAGTACGCACTTGTTGAATTAATCCAAGGTATACACCGCCGAGTATCAAATGATGAGGGTTTAGCTTTACTAGGTAAAGCGTTAGAAGAGGTTAAATTAGACACCACAGACCCATGGGTTAACTATTGCACCGGCGGTAAAACAAATTTTGTTCTTGCCTTTATGATGGATGGAGAGGTTACCCCGAGTATGGCATTAGCAGATGCATTAACTGATAGCTGGGAGTACCACGAGCGATTCTGTGATAAAGGATACCAACAGACTGATTTTTATATGCCTATCCCGTTATTAGGCTTAGCTTGCATGGCAAAAGATTATGGTAACGAATTAAACGTTCAATCAGATTTTATTCCACAGTTTTATATTGATGGCGATTATTTATAGTTTTACCTCAGTACCCAAAACGCTCAACTAAACAGATTTAATTTAAAGGAATAAACATGATAAAC
>NZ_WTLC01000093.1:0-2253 GCF_011378875.1 Pseudoalteromonas sp. Z9A5 | reverse complement strand
GTATGCCAGCAAAGCAGAAGAAAGCGATGCGCAGTACAGCTTATCTTGAAAAGGTATTGAATTTATAGTGTTTTTTCATGCTCTTGCCCTGGGCTTGTGGGTGGAATAAACCATTATCAATATGCGCCTAATCCGGTTAACTGGGTAGATCCATTTGGGTTATTGTGTAAAGACGGGCAGGCAAGGGTAAAAGCGGCGCTTGATGCAAATCCAGAACTTTCAGATGATCTAAAAAATCAAATAAAAAGGGTTGCTAAGCGAAAGCAATCGGGCTGTACAGCTGACGAGATGATTGAACAAATTGCTGCACTCAGTGCTGCTACAGGTGGGCTTGATTTATTTCTAGCAAAATTAAGTAAACAGTTTATTGACGATTACAAGGCTGAGTTTCCTAATACCACTTTAAGTGATAAAGATTTACTTGAGCGCTATCAAGCAGGAAAAGAATACAAGGAAGCGACGAGATCATTGTATAACCCTAATTCAAAAAGCAAACCTGAAATTGATATTCCGGCTAAACTAGACGGTCCTGTGCGAGATGTGATAATTAGTAGAAGTAAAGAACTGAAACGGCTTCAAAAGCTGCGAGTCAAGGCTCAGAAAAATAAAGAAGCTATTAACGAAAATGATATTGATGCGAAGGAGAGAGTTAATCAATTAATGGTTAACTTGAGTGAGGCTATTGGAGAAGAATCAACTCGCTTAGTAATGGCGCAAGAGCATCCGGAATTTAAAGAAATTCCTAGCCAGTTGCCAGGAAAAGGTAAACAAGGTCAATTTGACCTTATTTATTATAAAGAAGACAAAAATACAGGCAAAATTATTACTGTTGAGGCTAAAGGTGGGGCTTCAACAAAAGGCAGCCGTAAAACAATGTTCAATAAACAGGCTGAGCAAGGCTCACCTGAATACCGTGATAGTATAACTTTAAACATGGAAGAGAAAATTGAAAAAGCACAACAAGATCCGCGTTATGACTCTAATTCTGATGAGTTCGATCCTAAATTTAAAAAGCAGGTAGAAGATTTAGAAGAAACATTGGAAAAGTTAATAGATGCTGACGATGACAAGTTAATTAGCACTAAACTAGTTAGTCAACGTTTAAATGACGATGGCTCTCTAAAATTAGAAGCAGGTGAGACTTTAAAAGTAAAAGCTGAACTAAGTTCATTTAAAAACGACAAATGGGTACCAGACGAATGATAGAAAGACACTATAAAGAAACGCATATGGAAATAGTCATTAAAGGTATTAATAGATTTGAAAAGCGAATACCAAGAAAGATAAATACCATTAAAAATAAAAATAGTGGTGAAGTTCTAGGTAGCTCTATTCAACACGCTTTAGATGCATTTGCAAGAGCAGTTCTGGCGGATCTAGACCGCTCGACACAATTGCGTTATCTCACGTTACTTAAAGAATTTGGCACAGCAAATTTTGAGTTTGTTATGCGTGTTGATGAAAAGTTTCCCGTTACTATTGATGGTGAAACCTTTGAATTGACGGGGGCTCGTAAAACTGATTTTGTGGATAACGATGCATGGTTAAATGCTTATTATAGCGCAGTTATTTTACGTGATCGCTCAGCAATTCACTCTTTGAGAGAAGTTGATGAAACCGTTTTTTTAAATGCGAATCTCAAGTGTAATACTTTTGATTTGGCGTTAGTTAATATTATGCAAAACTTATTTACTGGCGGTGCGGATATGGGGGACCTGTTAGAAAAGGCATTACTAGCCGACGATCCGGATGATGTCCGCCTACCTTATTCTTATCGTATTTTATTACCTTTAATAGCAGTGTACCGTTGTATTTTTACCCCTGATGCCGAGGCCGAATTTAATAGCGAAATGCGTGATGCAGTAGAAAAGCATAAAGATTTTTGGAAAAAAGATAGTTACAAAAAGCCAGGTTGGATTTCTTTGCCTTTAATTGCAGCCGCCGCGTTTGCTTACGACCGAAAGGGTTATAAATTAGATTTTGAAACTGATTACATCCCTAATTGGCTAGTGACGGGGGAATTTTTACCGGAAGACAAATGACTAACAGAATTAAAACAAGAATAACAAAGACACTCACTTTAATAGTGAGTGTTAAATTCTGAATATTAAAAGTAATTTGCTTTAGATTATAAGCGTTTTTTGTATATGTAAAGGTACTAATGGGGTCAAATCCTGAGGGATCCCCACAATTGCTAATAAGCTACAAGCACTCGTGGCAATCCTTATTTAATTGCTTGAGTGCCTCTGAAAA
>NZ_WTLC01000092.1:264-2323 GCF_011378875.1 Pseudoalteromonas sp. Z9A5 | reverse complement strand
CTCAACAGGAAGCCTTCTTTTTCTTATCGTCGCGACACCAGCTGTTTCTGCGCATTGTTTGATAAACTCAGGGCATAAAAAATCACTCAGCTGACCTAAGCCTTCTGAATTGGGTGCGTAGCTATTGGCTAGAGAAAGTGCGGTAGTGAGTTGCAAAATAAAAGGCTCCTAAATAAATTCAGAAGCCTTTATAAACTAACCAGAAGATCGGTCAATGGATCGTTAAATATTTCTTAACTGATCGGCATTAAGCCGTAGCTCGCTGTTTATTATTTATTTCCAGGCCTCGGGGTCGACCTCTTTAGCAAGTTTTGGATGCTTACTTTTATCAAAAGTGGGTATTAAGCCCTTTTTACGTTGTTCGTTATAATCTTTAGAAAGCCATACAACAACACCTGAAAGCATAAATAGCGCTATAACGTTTACAATGGCCATTAAACCCATTGATATATCTGCTAGTGTCCAAATTAAACCAAGCTCACCAACAGCACCAAACATCACCATACCTAAAACAACAAGTCTAAAGATAAACATACCTTTATTAGAGTTGCGTCCTAAAAACATTAAATTTGTTTCAGCGTAAGAGTAATTAGCAACTATAGAAGTAAATGCAAAAAAGAGTATAGCAATAGCAATAAAATAAGTGCCCCAGTCGCCAACATGTTCTTGTAATGCTGCTTGCGTGAGCTCAATCCCTGTAATACCAGATCCAGGTACTAATTGCTGTGATAGTAAAATAAGAGAAGCAGTCGCTGTACAAATAACAATAGTATCAATAAAGACACCTAGCATTTGTACATAACCTTGTGATGCTGGGTGAGGAGGGTAAGGCGTTGCAGTCGCTGCTGCATTAGCAGCGCTACCCATACCTGCTTCGTTTGAGAATAAACCACGTTTTATACCTTGGATCATAGCTTGTGTAACACCATAACCAATTGCACCAGCACCGGCTTGTTCAATACCAAGAGCACTCTTTATAATAAGTGCAAGTACATCAGGTAGTGCAGTAAAGTTAATAGCACATACATAAAGAGCAACTAATAAATAAGCTAATGCCATAAATGGCACAACCATTTCGGCAAAACGAGAAATTGTTTTTAGACCACCAAAAATAATAATGCCAGAACCAATGACCAGAAGAATGCCTACTATATACTTAGGTACATCAAACGCTACTTCAAATGCTGCAGCAATAGAGTTTGACTGTACGGCGTTAAATACTAAACCAAAGGCTAAAATTAAGCATAACGAGAATAAAATTCCCATCCAGCGTTTGCCTAAACCGTTTTGCATATAATAAGCAGGACCGCCTCTAAAATTACCTTCAGCATCTTTTGTCTTATAAGCCTGGGCTAAAGTACTCTCGGCAAAACTCGTCGCCATACCTATTAATGCAATAAGCCACATCCAAAAAATAGCACCTGGACCACCTAGGTATAAGGCAACAGCAACACCAGCCATATTACCTGTACCAACGCGCGCAGCTAATGAAGTACAAAAAGCCTGAAAGGATGAAATTTCGTTATCGGCACATTTACGAGAGCCAAACATAACTTTGAACATATGTGGGAATTGTACAAACTGAATAAAGCCTAATCGAAAAGTAAAGAAGAGGCCTGCTGCTATTAATAAGTAGACGAGAACTTGGCCCCATAGAAGGGCACTTATACTGTTTATTATGTCTGTCATGGATACTGCCTAAATACATGAGTTAAAAAAGTGAACGCAACTTATCACATCAGGATAAAAGTGTTTAGTTTTAAAGTGCAAAAACAGAGTTATCAACAGGTTTTTGTGGGTAACTTGTGTCTATCGTGTGTGCTTGCTTGGGGCTTAATTTTAATTACTATTTTATGCAAATAACGCTTGCGTAAAATTCGCCGCTCCCTATAATGCGACCCCACTGAGACGGGAAACGCCAACGCCTAGCGAGGAGCGAACTACTCAGAGAGTTAAATAAAACTTCGGTTTTAAATCTTCTAAAAAGAAAGTTTAAAACTAAGTGTTGACTCGAAAAATAAAGGGTGTATTATTCGCATCCCTTGAGACGCTAAAGCGA
>NZ_WTLC01000092.1:0-240 GCF_011378875.1 Pseudoalteromonas sp. Z9A5 | reverse complement strand
CTCAAAACGTTCTTTAACAATATAAAGCAATCATCTGTGTGGGCACTCGTACAGATTGAGTTCTAACAGCCAACCTACTTAGGTAGCGAGGCAAACAAATTAGAGTCTCAATTGAAAACTGAGTGACCAACAGAATAGTTATTTAGGTAATTATTCGGCACAGTCAATTCAATATCGAAAGATATTAAAATAAATTCAGAATTCATTGAGCTGTCGAAAGACATAAAACTTTTTAATTGA
>NZ_WTLC01000091.1:0-2367 GCF_011378875.1 Pseudoalteromonas sp. Z9A5 | reverse complement strand
CAGTAGTGAAACGAAACAGCGCCGATGATAGTGTAGCATTTGCTATGTGAAAGTAGGACATTACCAGGCTTCAAATTGTAGAAAGCCCGAATCTAGCGATTCGGGCTTTTTTACGTCCGCAGAAAAGTGGAATGTGGTGAAATAACGCACAACTCACACCTACACTCCCATTAATATCCCTTATTTCATTCGACTTCAGCTCATGACCCACTTTCAATAAGCCCACTTAGCTCAACAGTCTCAGCAATAGCGCGATACTAATCAGCTTGAGAATGATAGCGCGGTATTTATATTGTAACTCTCCATGCTCTGGGCACTAAAGCATTCAACTGCGTAGTGCACCAGCTTCAAATTGTAGAAATCCCGAATTCAACGGTTCGGGCTTTTTATATCGATTCGGTTAAATAAGTGGTCTATTTTGAGGTAAGAAAATCGTGTCGACAACAAGGCAAAAATTTCATTATTTAGTTGTTCTATATTAGACATTTTTAACGCAGTTAGCGTCAGGTTTAATCCCTCAAATTGATTAAGTATTATTGCGGATTGGTATTACTTCTGCAAAAAAGTTAAACGTGGGTAGATGGCAGATAGAATCTACTCTCGTCATCCTCAATTATGCTTATAAATATCTCAATGCAAAGCTAAGCTACTTTCTCAATGATAGCGTAGTATTTTCACTAATCGCGATAAGTACGAGAGAATTCTACTGCGTAACGCACTAACTTCACATTTAAAACCCTTTTTAAAGGTTGGCTTTCTCTGTATTTGAAAATAGTTCTTTTTATATTAATAATTAAATAAAGAGGTACAAATAAGGATGAAAAGTAATCTTTTACATTTCGGTTTTTGGCAGCCACATTCGATTAGGGTATGATAGTGCTTAATTGAAACAGTAAATCGGATAACGATGAATCAGTTAAGTGCTAAGCAAAATATTCAAGCAATTGTCAAAGCTATTAAAACAGAGGAAGTATTATTACGTGAAAAGCATCCGTTGCTTGCTCACCAAAATACGCTAGGTCTAGCTATACTATTATTATCGCTAGGGGCTTTGATTGGTGCTGGGGTTTTATATTATTTAACAATTATACCAGCTTGGGTATGTATTATATTAGCAGCGATTGCTACATCTATTTCTCATGAGCTTGAACACGATCTGATCCATAAACAGTATTTTAGTAACCTACCATTTATGCATAACTTTATGATGTTAACTGTATGGCTAATGCGCCCTAATACAGTAAGCCCATGGTTTAGGCGTAAAATGCATTTACATCATCATAAAACGTCTGGCACTCAACAAGACTTAGAAGAACGTTTAGTTGGCAACGGTATTAAAAATCCTTTTTTACGTGCTGTTGTTATTATGGATGGATTATTAGGGCTTACTATTAACGCTAAGCGTTTTAAAAAAGAAATTGATGGGTTTAGTTTCTTTAAGGTATTTAATGCGGGATTTCCAATAGCCACTTCGTATTTTATTGTTTTGTATAGCGTAATAATCTTTAATATTGCTGATTTATTTATTCCGCTTACGTTAAATTCACCAGAATGGTTATTGAATACAATGAACGTATTTGAGTTTTTGATGGTGGTATTAATTATTCCAAATATTATTCGTTCAAGCTCGCTTAATTTTGTGACTTCAAGTATGCACTATTACGGTGGTGTTAATAATATGCTTGAACAGACTCACGTATTAACGAGCCGTTTGTTTATGCCATTCCACCTTTTTAGTTTCAACTTTGGTAAAACGCATACAATCCATCATTTTGTGCCCAATCAGCCATTTTATTTACGTCAAATGCTGAGTGAAAAAATACTTAAAGTTATGGCTCAACATAACGTACGCTTTAATGATTTTGAGAGTATTAAAAACGCAAATGCATACAATCCTAATTAAAAAATTGATTGCCTAGTTAGCTAACAACTTAATTAATTGCATTATTTTTGTATCTAAACTGATATAAAAATTCATTTATTAAGTTTTAGCTAACGGTATAATTAAATTTAGTAGTGAAGGTACATTAATTTGAATTGAACCACTAACCACTAACCATTTAAAGCTGCTGTGCTTTAAAAAAACTTCGATATACTTTCTTATCTAAGCCTATTTATAGACAGGTAAGCATTTTCTCACTTACATCAGAGAGACTTACTTTATTAATAATTATTACCGCTATTTTATTATCTGCTTTTGCATTTATTGATAACACCAAGTAAGTTAATCAAATATTTGAACTGATTAAGTTTACTTTATGAGGATTAATACTTCAGGGCAAGAGCATGAAAAAACACTATAAATTCAATACCTTTTCAAGATAAGCTGTACTGCGCATCGCTTTCTTCTGCTTTGCTGGCATACCT
>NZ_WTLC01000090.1:340-2523 GCF_011378875.1 Pseudoalteromonas sp. Z9A5 | reverse complement strand
AAAAAAAATCGAGTTCTATTCGTGCCCTGACAGACAATTATCGAAAATACTTCATTGAGTTAGAGCTTGTTGCTATCGGAGCTCTTAGGGTTGGGGTTGAAAGTCGCAAAAATTTATTCGGGATAACGTCTTATCCACAGGGCAATCCCTTTTTAATTACTCTTGTTTTTAATTACTCTTGTTTTTAGCACCTCTACAGGCCTTTATTAACCGGCTGTGCAGAGCTTTTAGGGGGACACATTTACGGTTAAAAGGGGGTTTTAGGGGGACACATTTACGGTTAAAAGGGGGTTTTAGGGGGACACATTTACGGTATTCCCCACAACCAATGGTGGACACCTTGACAGATTGTCCACCCAATTGTAAGGTGGACAGAACCAAAGCAAATCCACTCAAGGTGTTTAAAGTGAGCAACCTCTCAGTTTCGAAATCAAACAATCTTATTGATGCCAGCTATAAGCTGAATGCTCAAGCGCAAAAGCTAGTCCTGGCATGCCTTGGCAAAGTTGATTCTCGGCCAAATAAAGATGTTCCAAAGGAGATCTCACTAACAGCATCTGAGTTCTCTGAAATGATGGGAATTGATATAAAAAACGCTCACAGGGAATTATATAAAGCTGCTGACTCCTTATTTAAATCAAGTATTATATTGCGCGATGACAGAGAAGAAATAGAGCTGTGTTGGATTCAAAAAAAGGTAAAAAAGATAAAAGGTGAGGGAGCTGTAACTCTAACCTGGTCCGATGATGTATTAAAATATATTTGCCAGCTTCAATCGCGATTCACAACTTATAAACTTAAAAACATAGCCCATTTGCAAAGTTCTCATTCCATTAGGGTTTATGAATTATTGATGAGATTCAATGCTACTGGCGAGAGATTTATCTACCTTAATGACTTTAAATCGGCATTGGGAATATCTGATAAATACCCTCAATACAAGGATCTTTCAAAGCGGGTAATAAAACCAGCAATAGAAGAATTAAACCTTCGGAGTGACTTAATTATAGAATTTGAAACGATAAAAAAAGGAAGGTCAGTGGTTGCGCTATCGTTTGAATTTAGAAAAAACACCCAATTAAAAATGGATATATAGATTAATATTTAATCGAATTGGTGGGGTAGTTGACAAATTATACAAGTACTTGTATAATTTGTGCTAAGTCAAGAGCTATAACAAAAAGCTTTGATTTATTAACCCTACCAACTTCCCGTTTTTATAGCGGTATTTTTATAATAATTTTTATAGCAGTAATAATCATAAAGAATTTAAAGTCAAAGGTGAGCATTATGAAATCATACAGCAGCCCATTTGAGCTTGTAAGTGATGATGCAGATGAGATATCAAACTTAGAGCTTAAAGCAAATATGATGATCGCAATCAGATCTTTAATTGAAGGTAAAGGCTGGAGTCAGTCTGATGCAGCTAAAGAATTGGGTGTAAGTCAACCAAGAATAAGTAACCTAAAAAATGGTAAAATCGACAAGTTTTCCGTTGATATGCTAATGGAGCTACTTGTTAAATTAGGTTTCAGATTTGAATTTAATTACACCGCAATTAAAGATAGTCTTCCGAAATTATCTATGAATGTTGCCGCTGCTTAAATTCTTTGTAGCGCAACTTTGCAACCTCCATTGCGGGCCTATCAACACCATTTGTAGTTTTTTTGAATGAATGTAATATTGTTATGCAATCATTGAATTTGGCTATATAAATGCACCGAAAAGCCGGCTTTCCATTTATTTTTAGCTCTATGACGCCTGGTCCAATTGAGGACAAGGGTTTAATTGGTGAGAATGGCTTTTCATCTTGGCATAAAGCTTTGATATCAAGCGCAAATCTAGATTTTATCTTTTGAGGTAGGTTTCTAAACTCTCTTTCAGCTGCAGCTGATGTGAATGCGAATTTCTTCATGGCGGTTAAGCTCCTTGTAGTGTTGTATATGCTTATTTAGTTTCTTCATTTCTATTCTCCTAGTTTTAAATTGGATGCTTCTGAGCCCTATATTTGCTCCTGTAGCTATCCTTGTATGGGTTATTACTACCACCCACATCAATGTATCATTAACAGACGATTTATACAAGTACTTGTATAATGCTTCTGTATGTCTTTTTGCACGCGAAAGTATAGCTATTACGTAGTAATTGTATACTTTCGACAGCGTGCCTATCTTATTTAACCT
>NZ_WTLC01000090.1:0-284 GCF_011378875.1 Pseudoalteromonas sp. Z9A5 | reverse complement strand
CATAGCGATTGCATAGCGATTGCATAGCGATTGCATAGCGATTGCATAGCGATTGCATAGCGATTGCATAGCGATTGCATAGCGATTAAACACTCTAAATCAAACCAAGAGTGCTTTTCATATATAGTTAGTAGCTTTTGTTTGGTAATCCTTTTGAGGCGCTTAGAGTTAACCTGTGGGCTCCAAATTGGCAAGGCGAAGCCGGAGCGAGGAACGAGCGGTAACCCTGAAGTAAAAAATAGAAAATAATGAAAGAACGCGATCATCAAATGTTCCAAAAAAAA
>NZ_WTLC01000009.1:0-110367 GCF_011378875.1 Pseudoalteromonas sp. Z9A5 | reverse complement strand
AAATTTTTTCAGAGGCACTCAAGCAATTAAATAAGGATTGCCACGAGTGCTTGTAGCTTATTAGCAATTGTGGGGATCCCTCAGGATTTGACCCCTTTGGTTCAGTTTAAGCGCATAATAAAGGGCAATAACATTGCCCTTTATTTTCTCATGCACTCTCCCACGGTTAATCACATGGTAAACACATTCTTAAACTCTACTCGTCGTGATCTCGGCAGGGTAATTGACTCAACGAGCAATAAACTATAAACCTAGGTACTTGGTATGTAGTCAAGATTTGGTGCCTTTGGTTTACATCTGCATGCTTAACCGGAAGTTTCTAATGGGTGAACCTTAAGGTTTCTTTATTCAAGTTATATAAATAAGAGTAAAAATTATATTCTCAACACTCACAACACTCAAACATATGATCCCTAACAAATATAATATAAATACTGCAGCCTTAGAGTAAAAGAAGCTACTATCGAGCTTTGAGTATGTAAGCCAAAATAACTCCCTTTCTTTATCCGGATGTATATAACTCCGTTGTGTATTTTCACCAGCTTCGACTCTAATAAGGCTGCAGTTTTCTCTTAAATTAGCAACCTGCGTATCAAGTTCTTTTAAACTAGCAGAATAACCTTTAATATCTAACTTTGAAAAAGGCATCTTATAGGAATCAACATAGTAATCGACTATGTGCTGAGTATTTTTCATATCACTTCTGAAATCATCATAACTACTATATTCTTTAATTATTTTTGGACACCTAAATTGATATATAATTGTACCGAGTGCAAAAAAAAGTGATGCATAAAAAAGTCTGTTTATTGAAAAAGAAAACTTTAACTCAAAGCCAAAGGCACTTTGTAGTAAATCTAAATTTTTATAAATAAAAGGTAGTAAAAACAGCCAAAAGTAGTTGCTTTTAACAAGAGAACTATTACCGACCCCTCTAATTAGTGACCAATTAATGTTCATACTACAAATTTTCCTTTTTCCTTAGCGTCTTCTTTTTTCTTGATAACCTTAGTTATCTCATGGTATTTTTCTTTTATACCATCCAAAGGTAGCTTATTTATTAAAGTCAAAAACTTACCATCCAACTCCGCCCCCCCTAAAACTTCATTTAAAGGTAATGTCCAGGCTTTAAAACTTGTATTATTGGTAAATTTCCCTTTCTCCCTTATAGTACGTGTCAAATCTGCCGCAGATATTTTAGAACAAATTATTTCATAAAAATCGTTAGATATTTTTTTAACATTCACCTGCCCCCTTTGATTATTTGTCACACTCCTGAGATAAACAAAATGCCTATCGATTACGAATGATGTTACCGACTCAAAATAAATACCTAATTCTTTAGTAACAACAGTTTTATCATCAATATCATACATTTCTACTTCATATAAATGAAAGTTTTTAAATAAGTCCTTGGCGCTATTTTTAGTAAAAACAAACTGATTTGGCAATTTAGACTTTTCGAATAAGTTTTTAATCCCCGGAAGGTAGAGGTTTTCATAAAATCTTATTTTATCAATTTCAACTAGAAAGTTTAGGACATCTTTCCATTTCTTCCATTTCACAGAACTACTCTCATAGAATTGAGAAGACGATTTATCATCGGCTTGGTTTTTAATGAAAGATGCAGAGAAGTAGTTTATTATTGAATCATGTATATATTTATACTTATGATTATCTTTTTGTATTATACAAGTGTTCTTTACAATATCTTCGAATACTTTCTCACTTAGCGCAGTATTTTTGCATGAATCACTCAAGCACTCTCTGATTACACTTAAGAAGCTTTCCTTATTGCTATCAAAGTCGTCTTTTTTACGTATTGAAAAAGAAATATGTTCAATAACCTCTTTTAGCTCATCCGCATTGAAACCACTAAAAGTTGGCCTAGTATAGCCAACTTTCAAACCATCATGTTCAGAAACTAATGTATCAAAGAGTTTTTTATAAAAATCAGAATAGCTTTCAGGTATTTTCACCTCACGCCTATACACCATTGAAAACATTGTCAAAACTAACGGAGTTTCTAAAACCTCTCTCAACTTAGCTGGTAAGCTATCTAAGTTTTTTAACAATGTAGTTCTTTGAAATGAATTAGGTTCGCACTCAATTAGCTTTTTAACAAAACTTACTTGCTCTGGCTTTCTTAAAGGTTTTATTTTATAAATTTCAAAACCAGCTAATCGCTGTATTTCATTCTCTGGCCGAGATGAAACAATTAACTTATTGCTTGGTATAATTGAACTGAGCTCACTTATTTCTGTCATTAATTTTTTTCTGCTTTCATGTTGAACTTCATCGAAACCATCAAGAAAAAAAGAAAACAAACCTATTTCAGTAAGCTTTTTATATAGCTCGATTGAGCATCTAAATCCCAGTGAATTGATCTTGTTTAATATAACTGAATCTAAATCCTCATCCTTATTGATGTCTTTTAATTCTATAAATATTGGAAAACTACTGTAAGTATTCAATTCATTTATAAACAAAAACCTTAATAAAATAGACTTCCCCTGACCAACAGTACCTTCAATGATTATAGAGCGATCAGCTTCAAAATCAGCCAACAGCTTCGTATTAAAAAATTGGCCGCTAGACTTAGATGACTTACTTACGATTTTTGAAGGGTAGTAAAAATCTCTTATTTTATTAGGCTCTTCTTTTTTATAAATAGTCGGCACGTACTCCACTCTTCGAATTTTTTCTACTACACTTTTGATGAGCGGTTCATCTATCCACTGATTAAATTCAGCCATTTCATGCTCTGATAATTGAGAATAAAATACTTTGAATAATTTAGTTAGCCCTGAGAATGGTTTATTCCTATTCGAAATCATGTACGTCCTTTACTAGAGAAAATAAATACATTATTTATATCAGTGATATACAATTTAAGTTTAAGGTTTATATCTGCTAATTAATTTAATTTCTTTGATAAAAGAATTATGTTCAGTAACACTAGGGTCAGCACTTGCCTCCAGCCAAGACCAAACACTCACCTCACGTTTAACACCGTCCCCCGTCATCACGCCCTGAAAACAAGCAATTGATGAGTAATGCATTTCATGGATGAAATGAAAGCCATGTTTGTACATGGATGTGCTTTCATGGCGTTTACGTTCACATCAATTGTGGTTTGAAGGATTAAGCGTGATGCTCGGGGCGTCGTGGGGTTCCAAGGGGCGGTCGGCGGTAGCCGCCCCTTAGTTGCCGCCAGCAATCTGGCAAAAAAACTTGAATAAGGTTTCTTCTCTAAAAGCGCGAAACGCATTCACATTATCGGTGACGATAACCTCAAACACCTATTCAAATACTTATTCGGGCTGCCGCCCGCGCGTCAGCAAGCTAAACGCCTACAACAAATAACACATACTCTTGGCTTTTAAGCGAGTATGTATATTTGTGATTCGTTGGGTTTCGTTACACTCTTCCCAACCTACGCCCAAATACAGAGGGTCAGGTCTTGTTTCTTGCCAAAACCAAACACCAACCTCACGTTTAACACCCTTCCCCGTCATTACGCCCTGAAAATAAGCGATTGATGAGTAATGCATTTCATGGCGTTTACGTTCACATCAATTGTGCATTGAAGGATTAAGCGTGATGCTCGGGGCGCCGTGGGTGAGGAGTGACCGAAACGAAGTTTCGCAGCGCGAGAAAGTGGAAGCATGGATGCTGACAGGAACCCAGCTTCAGGGATGAATTACTTGCAGCAGAGTTAAGTTTGAAAATCTATAGCCCCTCTTTGGCTGCGGTCGCCAGCGCGACAAACCTTGAATAAGGTTTCTAATTACTAGATGAGCCAAAAGCAAACAAAGTATGCGCCTACAAAATTTAAACACTTTTGGGCTGTCGCCCAACACGTCAGCAAGCTGCACGTCTACAAAACTTAAACACTTTTTGGGCTGTCGCCCAACACGCCAGCAAGCTGCGCGTCTACAAAAATTAAACACCTTTTGGGCTATCGCCCAACACGTCAGCAAGCTTAACGCCTACAACAATTAAACACCTTTTGGGCTGCGCCCAACACGTCAGCAAGCTGTGCGTCTACAATGTTTAAACACACACAAAAAAGCCGTTGCATTGCTGCAACGGCTTTTATAATTTTAATAAATTCCCAAACTATAATGGAACTTAATACCCATTAAAGGTCAAAAATCAGTCTCTGCTCTTAGTCGCGGTAAGTATCAACCGGTGGGCATGAACATACCAAGTTACGGTCGCCGTATACGTCGTCTATACGAGTAACGGTTGGCCAGAACTTGTTTTTAGCTACTGCAGGCACTGGGAATGCAGCGTAAAAACGGTCGTATGCACGGTCCCATTCGTTACCTAACACGTCGCCTTGTGTATGCGGTGCAAACACTAGCGGGTTGTTTTCGATTGACCATTCGCCAGAAATTACTTTTTCAATTTCGCCTTTAATTGATACCATTGCTTCGATAAAGCGGTCAATTTCGCCTTTTGACTCAGATTCAGTTGGCTCAATCATTAATGTGCCAGCTACTGGGAACGACATAGTGGGTGAATGGAAGCCGTAGTCTTGCAAGCGCTTAGCTACGTCCATTTCAGTTATACCTGATAGCTCTTTAAGCGGGCGCAGGTCAACAATACATTCGTGAGCAACACGGTTGTTACGACCACGGTATAAAATTGGGAAGTGCTTGCTTAGCTCATGCGTTAAGTAGTTAGCATTAACGATTGCCATTTCAGTGGCTTGTTTTAAGCCCTCTGAACCCATCATGGTGATGTAAGCCCATGAAATAGGTAAAATAGCGGCTGAGCCGTAAGGCGCTGCCGATACCGCACCGTTACCGATGTTAGTACCTGGTACGTTAATTACGCTGTGGTTTGGCATAAATGGCGCAAGGTGCGATTTAACACCAATTGGGCCAACACCTGGACCACCGCCACCGTGTGGAATACAAAACGTTTTATGCAAGTTTAAGTGCGATACGTCTGAACCAATAAAGCCTGGGCTTGTTACGCCAACTTGCGCGTTCATGTTTGCGCCGTCCATGTAAACTTGGCCGCCGTGCTCATGAATAATGTCACAAATTTCGCGAATTGTTTCTTCGTATACACCGTGCGTAGACGGGTATGTGATCATGATGCACGATAAGTTTTCAGCAACCTCTTCAGCTTTCGCTTTAAGGTCAACCATGTCTACGTTACCGTTTTTGTCGCAGTTAACTACCACAATTTTCATGCTTGCCATTTGCGCTGATGCAGGGTTAGTACCGTGCGCAGAGCTTGGGATCAAACATACATTACGGTGTGCGTCGCCGCGTGACTCGTGGTATTTACGAATCGCGATTAAGCCTGCGTATTCACCTTGTGCACCAGAGTTTGGCTGAAGTGATACTGCATCGTAACCAGTAATGTTTACTAGCCAGTCGTGTAGCTCGCCAATCATTATTTGGTAACCTTCTGCTTGATCCAGCGGGCAGAATGGGTGAAGGTTTGCAAACTCAGGCCACGTAATTGGGATCATCTCAGCGGTCGCATTTAGTTTCATGGTACATGAGCCTAACGAGATCATTGAGTGATTAAGCGATAAGTCTTTGCTTTCTAGTCGCTTAATATAGCGAAGCATGTCTGTTTCGCTGTGGTAGCTGTTAAAGTTTGGATGCGTTAGTACTTCGTCGTCACGTACTAAACTTGCAGGTATTGACTCGCTGCCATTTGCTTCAACGTCGGCTGCAATAGCGTCAACACTTAGGCCATGGCCTTCGCCTAAAATAATATCGAATAACTGTGCAATATCGGCACGTGTTGTTGTCTCTGATACCGAAATTGAGTACTCGCCTTCGTGGTTTGTTGCAAAGTTTACGCCTTTTGCAATTGCACGTGCTGTTACGTCGTTTTTGTTGTCGCTTACTACTGTTAGCGTATCAAACCATGTGCTGTGCTTAAGTGCGATGCCTTTAGCTTTAAGACCACTTGCTAAAATATCAGCAAAGCGATGTATACGCTGCGCGATAGTTTTTAAGCCTTGTGGGCCGTGGTACACCGCGTAAAACGCTGCCATGTTGGCAAGTAATACTTGCGCTGTACAAATGTTTGAGTTGGCTTTGTCGCGGCGAATGTGTTGTTCGCGCGTTTGCATTGCCATACGTAGTGCGTCGTTACCTAAACGGTCTTTAGATACACCAATAATACGACCTGGTAATGAACGTTTGTATGCGTCACGTGTTGCAAAAAATGCAGCATGAGGGCCGCCATAACCCATAGGTACGCCAAAACGTTGAGCCGAACCAAGTACTACGTCTGCGCCTAGCTTACCCGGTGCTTTTAATAGTAATAAACTCATTATGTCGGCAGCAACACAGGCAATTGCCTTTTTGCTTTGTACGCCAGCAATTAGGTCTGTTATGTCTACCACTTCGCCTGATGTAGTTGGGTATTGAAACAATGCGCCAAAAATGTCGTGGTTAACGGCATCTTCTGCTTTACCTACAATTATTTCAAAACCAAACTGCTCTGCACGCGTTGTTACTACGTCGATTGTTTGTGTGTGTACGTCGTCTGCGATGAAAAAGGCATTTGCTTTTTTAGCTTTTGATACGCGTTTTGCAAGGCCCATAGCCTCTGCAGCCGCTGTTGATTCGTCAAGCAGTGATGCGCTTGCTAAATCAAGACCAGTTAAATCTAGAGTCATAGTTTGGAAGTTTAATAATGATTCTAAACGCCCTTGTGCAATCTCTGGCTGATACGGTGTGTACGCTGTATACCAACCTGGATTTTCTAGTACGTTACGTAAAATTACGTGCGGTACGTTAGTTGGGTGGTAGCCTTGACCAATGTACGATTTGAAAACTTTATTTTTGCTTGCTACTGATTTTAGGTAGCTTAGTGTTTCAACTTCAGTACGGCTTTCGCCAACTGTTAATGGCTGCTCTAAGCGAATGCTAGCAGGTACAGTTTGGTCGATCAGCTCTTGCACACTCGATACTTCTAAAGCACTTAGCATATCGCTTACTTGTGCTGGGCTTGGCCCAATATGGCGGCGAATAAAATCTTGCTTTTGCTCTAGTTCTTCAAGAGATTTGGCGTTTGACATGAATCCAGATTCCTATGATCTAAAAAGTGTGGCTACTGCTGATGGGTAAACAGCAATAACTTAAAATTTTTATAATTTAACGGCTTACTGTGTATGGGAAAGTGAGCTATAAAATCATAAAAGCCCCGATATCTAAACAGAACACGCGGGGCTTTTAGTTACCTACAAAGAGTGATTACTCTTCGTCGATAGTGTGCGAGTAACCTTCAGCGTCTAATAAGTTGTCTAGCTCAGACTCGTCAGATGCTTTAATACGGAATAACCAACCATCGCCGTAAGCGTCGTTGTTTACTGTTTCAGGTGAGTCTTCAAGTTCTTCGTTAATAGCAACAATTTCGCCACTGATAGGTGCGTAAATGTCTGATGCTGCTTTAACCGACTCTGCTACTGCACAGTCTTCACCAGCGTCTACTGCGTCGCCAACTTCTGGTAATTCAACAAATACCATGTCGCCAAGAAGTTCTTGTGCATGCTCAGAAATACCAACAGTAAATGTACCGTCGCCTTCACTGCGAACCCACTCGTGTGAAGGTGCGTATTTTAACTCGCTAGGAATGTTGCTCATTTTATTCGTCCTTTGGTTTACATTGGGAGAATACCAATCAAAGTAATTGCTCTGATTGGTATAACCAAATTATTTAAAGTATTGATTTACCGTTACGTACAAAGCTAGGCTTTACTACTTTAACGTTTACTAATTTTTTACGCATTTCTACTTGAGCTGTATCGCCTGTTGAACGTGGTACACGTGCAAGGGCTACACTAAAACCAAGTGTTGGTGAAAAAGTACCAGAAGTAATAATACCTATCCCACCGTCAACAATTACTTTAGAACCGCTACGCAAAACGCCTTTTTCTTCAAACACTAAGCCAACTAGTTTGTCGGTGCTTTTTTCTGCGCGTTGCTTAACAAGTACGTCACGACCAATAAAGTCACGACTCTCTGGTTCCCATGCAATGGTCCATGCCATGTTAGCAGCAAGTGGTGATACGCTTTCGTCCATATCTAGACCGTAAAGGTTCATACCAGCTTCTAAACGCAGCGTGTCGCGTGCACCTAAACCAGCAGGCGCAACACCTGCGTCTAGCAGTTGTTGCCATAAATCGGCTGCTTGGTCGTTCGGTACTACTATTTCGTAACCGTCTTCGCCAGTATAACCCGTTGTGGCAATAAATAAATCACCTACTTGAACACCAAAAAACGGCTTCATACCTTCAACAGCGGCTTGTTGCTCAGCATTTAAAAGAGTGGCTGTTTTAGCTTTAGCATTAGGACCTTGTACTGCAATCATTGCAAACTCAGGACGCTCTGTAACAGTTACGTCAAACTTGCTCGATACGTTAGCTAAATGCGCTAGGTCTTTTTCGCGCGTTGCTGAGTTAACAACTAAGCGGTAAAAAGTTTCGCTAAAGAAATAAATAATTAAGTCGTCTATTACACCGCCTTGCTCGTTAAGCATGCCTGTGTAAAGCGCTTTACCTGGTACGGTTAATTTTGCAACGTCGTTAGCTACTAGCTTACGTAAAAATGCTTTTGCTTGAGACCCTTCAATATCAACAATAGTCATGTGTGATACGTCAAACATACCTGCGTCGGTACGTACGCTATTGTGTTCTTCTATTTGTGAGCCGTAGTTGATTGGCATTTCCCAGCCATGAAAATCAACCATTTTTGCGCCCGCTTCTAGGTGCTTAGCATGTAGTACAGTTTTAGAAGTCATAACATTCCTTCACGTTTAAATTAACCCTTAGAGGGCATGGCTTAAATAGATCTAAAAACAGGTGAGCATTGTTATGCTCACCTGTTTTTTATATTTGTTACGCGGCTTTGTTTTGCATAAGTGCAAAACCTTTCGCTTGCATATAGCTTTGCCATTTTTGTAGTTCTGGCGCTTTAGCTATAAGTACAAAATGTTGTTCGTCGTTTTTATCAATAGCGGTAATAAACACTTCGCCACTTTGCGCACCGTAACATAGTTGCGCGTCAGAAAGGCGCAAACCTGGTGTTAACTTAAAAGCATTTACTAGGGTATCAAACGCGTTGTCGCCACTTAAAGTAAAGCTAGTTAGGTCGGTGCGTATTACATAATCAATATCAAAACGAAGTTGTTGCTCGTTTATGAGCGATTGTAATTGAAGGCTTGCGCTGTGGTGCAATACAAATCTAAAAGCGGTTTCGCTAAAGTAATACACTGCGTAGCTGTAATCAGAATTTAGGTCGCCGTCGAGGGTGCCTTTAAATCCTAAGCCGCTGGCCGTTAATTTTGTTAAATCGAGACCTAAAATGGTGCTCAAAAATACCGAGGCTTCGCTGCCGCTAAAATCCATTACAACGTTATTGTTGTTTGCTTGCAAAGCGTTAATAACTGCGTTGTTAGCATTGCTGTGGCGGGCAAACATTATTGGATTAAAAGTCATAACAAACACCTATGTATTTTCAATACTAAAAGTATATTGCGCGAGGTGAGTAACAACAAATTGTAATTATTTATCAATTGATAAATAATACTTATATATATAGCCATATAAATTGTAATTATAAATATGAAAAACATATCAACCGACAGCTTACGCACCTTTGTAATGGTAGTTGAGGTAAGTGGTTTTGCTAAAGCAGGCGACTTACTTGGCTTATCGCAGCCCGCTGTAAGCCTACAAATAAAACGTTTAGAAGATGTGCTTGGCTATAAATTATTTAAAAAACAGGGTCAACGCCAAGTACTTAATCAATACGGCGAGCTATTACTGCCTATGGCAAAGCAGATGATGCAACACAACGATGCTATTTTGCAGCAGTTCACCTCAGAAAACATTGCAGGTAAAGTACGCTTGGGTATTCCGAGCGAATTTGCGGCGCGTATTTTACCTTCAATTATTGGCGACTTTGTGGCGCTCTACCCTGAGGTGTCGCTAGAAGTTAAATCTCGTTTGAGTAAGCATTTGCTTTCGGCGTCTCGCCAAGATCAGTTTGATTTAGTGCTGGCGCTAAATGAGCGACTTAACTCCGATAAGTTTCCTATTTTTATGCAAGACAAACTCGTATGGGTAGGCGATTTATCGATTGCTCAAAACGAGGTGGTTACTTTAGTTACCGCTCCTGAGGGATGTATTTACCGTCGCCGCGCTACCGATGCATTAAAAAGTGCAGGTATAAAATACCGAATTGTATATAGCAACGCCGACTTAACCGGCCTTATTGCTGCATTAAAAGAAGGCTTAGGTATTACGGTACTTGCCAAAAGTACAGTGCCGAGTGAGCTTAATTATCAGGTTCAAACCAAGCATTTACCTGCTCTTGGTAATATTGGTATTAGCTTAGTTAAAAGTTCGGGTGAGTCGGAAAACGCGGTGGATAAACTCGCTGAATTTATAGCCCTACGCTTGGGCTAGCGCTCATATAGTACATATAATTAATCCAGCCTTTATAACTAGTAAAGCAATTACAAATCAATACAAAAGAAACAATTTAGTTAACAAAGTTGCATAAGCAGGTGTTTTTAGTTCTATTAAACAGGATAGTTAAACAGTTAATAACATTGATTCGTATTCGTTAACGTGTTCAAATTACGCCAATTGAGATAATTGACATGATTAGGAACACAATGAACCCTAAATTTTTAGTATCGACCCTTGCAACTGCGGTTGCTTTGTCTTTTAGTGCTACTGCAATAGCAAAAGACACCAGCAATAAAGAACAACGCTTTGAACAAATTACTGTTATTGGCTCAGAACAAGCAATTAACGATATTCCGGGTTCGGCTACATTTATTTCTGAAGAAGAACTTAAAAAATTCAAATTTACTGATATTTCTCGCGTTTTGGCGTCTGTTCCAGGTGTTTACGTGCAAGAAGAAGACGGCTACGGTCTGCGCCCTAATATTGGTATGCGCGGCACAGGTACTGGTCGTAACGATAAAATATCGGTAATGGAAGACGGTGTATTAGTTGCACCAGCACCTTACTCTGCACCTTCTGCTTATTACTTCCCTACTGTGGGTCGTATGGAGTCTATTGAAGTTTTAAAAGGCGCAGCCTCAGTTAAGTATGGTCCTCGTACTACGGGTGGTGTTTTAAACTTACTTTCGCGCAGCTTACCAACTGAGCCAAATAGCTCAAAAGGTATGGTAGATGCAGCCCTTGGTAGCGACGGTTACTACAAAGGTCACGCTTACTTTGGTAAAGAAAAAAATAATACAGCAGGTTTAATCGAAATATTTACTTACGGCGCAGACGGCTTTAAAGAGCTGCCAGTAGGCGATGACAACACCGGCTTTGAAAAAACAGATTTACTATTAAAGTTTGGTCACACGTTTGGTCAAAACGATGCGCATAATCTTGAGCTAAAAATTAAGTACTCTGACGAAACGTCAGACGAAACATACATGGGCTTAACAGACGAAGATTATCAACAAAGTCCTTATCGCCGTTATGCTGCATCGCAAAACGATGAGATGAACACTCGCCACAATGCATACCAGCTTAACTACGCGTATCGTTTTGGTGATGGCTACGAATTTTTAGCAACGGCTTACTTAAACGATTTTCATCGTAACTGGTATAAAGCCAGCCAAGTAAGCGAAAGCGTTTTAGAGCAATACAGTAACTTTGAAGCAAACCCTACAAGCGAAGGCATTGAAGGTATTGGTATTAAAGCTAATAACCGCGATTACCAAGCAAAAGGGATTCAGTCTGAATTACATATTCCTGCAGGCGATCACTATGTGACTGTTGGTGTGCGTTACCATGAAGATGAAATGGATCGTTTTCAGTGGGAAGACACATACACGCTTAATCAAGACCTAAGCTTAACGCTTACAGAGCAAGGCATTCCAGGCTCTGACAGCAACCGTGTAGATAGCGCAGAAGCAAGTACTTTGTTTATTCAAGACGAGTGGACAATTGACGCATTAGTAGTAAGTGCAGGTCTTCGTTATGAAGATATTACTATTACACGTGAAGAGTGGTCTAAATCAGATCCAACTCGCAGCAACGGTTTAACTAAAGATGTGTCGAACGATACAGAAATTTTAGTTCCATCGTTAGGTGCTACTTATACTCTTAACGAAAACGTGACATTTCTTGCCGGTATTCAAAAAGGGTATGCTCCAGCAGCACCAGGCAATGCTGACCAAGAAGAAGAAGAGAGTGTAAACATTGAGTTTGGCTCTCGCTTTAATATGGATGGCTTTAGCGGTGAAGTAATTGCGTTTTACTCTGACTACGACAACATGCACGGTAACTGTACTGCGGCTGTTGGTTGTAGCGATGAGAATATTGGCGATCAATATAACTACGGTGAAGTAGAAGTAACAGGCTTTGAATTTAGTGCGGCACGTACTTTTGCAACTGACGCAGCAATGTTCCCTGTTAAATTAACTTACACTTACACAGACTCTGAGTTTAAAAACGATTTTGATTCAGAAATTTGGGGCACGGTAGAAAAAGGCGATGCAATGCCTTACGTACCAGAAAACCAAGTAGCGTTATCGTTAGGTGCTGAGTTTTCTGCATTTGTAGTTAATAGCCAAGTACGTTATGTGTCTGATGCGCACGCTAACTTAACTGAGTCGGGCTTAAACGCAATTGATAGCCGCGTAGTGTGGGATTTAGCTGCTAAATACTTAATTGATGATAATCAAAGAGTATACCTAAACGTTGATAACCTGTTTGATAAAACATACGTTGCTAACCGCTCAAACGGTGGCATTCAGCCAGGTAAGCCACGTACTGTACAGATGGGCTACACTTATAGCTTTTAAGCTTAAAGCTGGTTAAACGGTTCACTAACAGCGTTAATAATTTTTTATGTAAAAGCACTACACATCTAAATTATTGCCTTGTTATTAAACCGTTTACCTGCGCTTTGTATAGGAGAAATCGTTCACTAGCTGCGTTAAAAATAACTCATATAAGAACAACTATATTTCGTTATTTTTGCCTTGCTATAAAGCTATTTTCCCATAGCTATAATAGAGCATCAATTCAGTACAATTGGTGCAAAGTTAAAAGCGTAAATTACAGACACAAAAAAGCCGAGATTGAATTTCAATCTCGGCTTTTTTAATACATAAAACTTATCGTTTATATATTAGTTTATTAGTTATTTGCGTTACGTTGGCGTAATACTTCAAACAAACAAATACCCGTGGCTACCGATACGTTTAAGCTTGAAACAGTACCCGCCATAGGGATTTTAACGAGCATATCGCAATGCTCACGCGTTAAGCGTCGCATGCCCTCGCCTTCTGCACCCATAACAATAGCCATAGGACCTGTTAAGCTTGCGTCAAATACGTGGTTATCAGTTTCGCCAGCGGTGCCTACAACCCATACGCCCGCATCTTTAATTTCACGAAGCGTACGTGCAAGGTTAGTAACCTGAATAAGTGGTACTGTTTCGGCTGCGCCACAGGCTACTTTACGTGCTGTGCCGTTAAGCTTTGCAGAGCGATCTTTAGGTACAATTACAGCGTGAACACCTGCCGCGTCTGCACTACGTAGGCATGCACCTAAGTTATGCGGATCGGTAATGCCATCTAGTACAAGTAAAAACGGTGTGTCTTCACGGGCAATGATCGCATCAAGATCTTTTTCATTAAACGTAGGCGCTGCTTTTACGTTAGCAATAATACCCTGATGTTGCTCGCCTTTTGATTTGCTATCAAGGGCTTTACGCTGCATAAACTGTACTGAAATACCAAATTTACGTGCTTCATCAATAATCGGAGTTGAGCGTTTATCGTCACGACCTTTAAGGGCGTAAATTTCTACAAAGCGCTCTGGCTCGCTTTCTAAAATTGCTTCAACAGAATGAAAGCCAAAAATTAATTCATTACTCACGTATTGTCTGCTCCTGGGCTAGTACGTTTACGGGCATTTTTGCCTGCTCTTTTAGGCTTTTTAACAGCCTTCTTTTTTGGTTTTTTCTTTACTGCGGTGTCTGCTGCTTTTTTATCTGCGGGTTTAGTTGCAGACTTATTTACAGGTTTACCTTTATCTTTATTCGCTGGTTTTTTTTTACCTTTTGGTTTGTCATCGCTGTGCGACTTTTTACCTGGTACTTTACCTGCTTTTAGTTGCGAACGTACGCTTGCTGGTGCATGACCAGATTTGCCTGCACCTTTTGGCGCACGGCGGCGTGAGTATCTGTCTTGTGCAACATCGCCTTTAAGCGTTAAGTTAATACGGCGATCATCTAAACTAACCGACGCAACCTGCACTGTTACTTTATCGCCAAGACGATAAACAGTATTAGTGTGTTCGCCAATTAAGCAATGTTTTGCAGCATCGTGTGCAAAAAACTCTTCGCCTAAGTTAGTAACATGAATCAACCCATCAATTTGTAAATCGTCTAAACGAATAAACAAACCAAAGTTAGTAACCGACGAAATAACACCGTTAAACTCGCTACCTACGTGATCTTGCATAAACTCACATTTAAGCCAATCGGCTACTTCGCGAGTTGCATCATCGGCGCGGCGCTCTGTTGTAGAACACTGCTCACCAAGTTGATCTACTTCATCATCGGTATACGCATATTCGCCAGATGTTTGCTGACCTTGTGCTTTTAATACCGCTTTAATAGCACGATGCACGACTAAATCTGGGTAACGACGAATTGGCGATGTAAAATGCGCATATGCCGATAACGCTAAACCAAAGTGACCAATGTTATCTGGCTGGTAAACAGCTTGTTTCATTGAGCGCAGTAGCATAGTTTGAATAAGTTCTGCTTCTGGGCGGTCGCCTAATCGGGCTAATACTTGCGTTATTTCTTTTGGCGTTGGCTCGTCGCTTAATGTGCTTTCGATACCTAACTCGCCTAAAAACTTAGTAAAGTTACTTAGTTTTTCGCCGTCTGGTTCGTCATGCACACGGTAAAGCGCGCTTGCTTCGTACTTTTCGAGTAATTTAGCCGCCGATACGTTGGCTAAAATCATGCACTCTTCAATTAGTTTGTGCGCGTCGTTACGAATAACTGGCACTATTGATTCTATTTTACGCTGAGCGTTAAATACAAAACGTGTTTCTAGGGTTTCAAACTCAATTGCACCACGCTCTTGGCGTGCTGCTTTAAGTGCCATGTACATTTGCTGTAAGTCAGTTAAATGTGGCACTACGGCTGAGTATTCTTCGCGTAGTTTTTCGTCGTTTTGTAAAATAGCATTTACTTTGGTGTAAGTTAAACGTGCATGCGAGTTCATTATCGCTTCGTAAAACTTATAACCCGAAAGCTTGCCTGCACTCGATACGGTTATTTCGGCAACCATACATAGGCGATCTACTTTTGGGTTAAGCGAACACAATCCGTTAGAAAGCACTTTTGGTAGCATAGGAATTACTTGCTCAGGAAAATACACTGAGTTACCACGCGTAATAGCTTCTTCGTTAAGCGGCGTGTTCATTCCTACATAATGCGATACGTCGGCAATGGCTACCCATAAGCGCCAACCACCTGATTTTTTAGGTTCACAATATACGGCATCATCAAAATCGCGAGCATCTTCGCCATCAATAGTAACCAGTGGTAAATCACGTAAATCTACGCGACCTTGTTTGTCAGCTTCATCAACAAACTCACCTAAATGGGCAACTTGTGCTTCAACTTCCTCTGGCCATACATGTGGAATATCGTGGTTACGCAGTGCTACTTCAATTTCCATACCTGGGGCTAAATGCTCACCAAGTACGTCAACTATTTTACCTACCGCGTTCATGTTGCGACTCGGATTTTGTGTAATTTTAACCTGCACCATTTGGTTATGGCGGGCACCGTTATCGTTGCCTGGTAAAATCATTATATCTTGCGTTATGCGCGGATCTTCAGCTACAACAACAGCAATACCGTGCTCAACAAAGTAACGCCCAACAACCGGGGCGCGCTCATTGGTAAGCACTTTTATAATACGTGCATCGCATTTTGAGCCAGAGCCACGTTTAGTGCCTTTAGCTAGTACAATGTCGCCATGTAACACCATATTCATTTGGTGTTTAGCAATAAACCAATCTTTGTTCTCGCCTTCGACTTCTAAAAAGCCAAAACCGTCTCTGTGGCCTATTACTTTGCCTTTGGTTAAACCGGCTTCGTCAATTAGGGCATAGCATTTAGATTTATTAAAATACAGCTGTCCGTCACGCTCCATAGCGCGAAGGCGGCGTTTAAATGCTATTTGGCGTTCTTCATCGTTTACAGCTAGTTCTTCACATAATTGTGCGTAATTAGCGGGCTTTGAACGCTCTTGAAGGTGAGTAAGTATAAACTCACGACTAGGGACTGGGTTTTCGTACTTTTCTTGTTCTCGACTGAGATTTGGATCTTGGTTTGACATTCACTATCTTGTTAGTTGGTTATATAGGCATTTTAACCCATATAGTTAAAATGAGACAGGTAAAAGCCATTAAACTTTTAAGAAAGCACTTTTACCTAACTGTATAGCCTAAAAATCTAGCGTAACAGGACTTAACGAGCCCTTAATTACAAAGTGTATATGGCTATGTTGTAGCAGTTACTAAAACATTTATTTTATACTATTTTTTTTGTAGGTTTTTCCAGAGCATTTTACTTATATTATCAATAAAACTTGGATCTTCTTCTTTCATTGTTAATAAAATTTGTTTATTCATTTGCGTTTTATTTTGTCCATATATCCAGCGGTTTTTATTAAACTGCTGGGCAAACTCAAGTACGCCGCTCTGTAAGGTATCGTCGTTTGTAAAAATATCTTCGGCTACATTGCTATCTAATAATTGCTTAGCGCCTACACGCAAGCCCGACATAGCTAAACGATTAAAAAATGTTTGTGGAATCGCTTTATTAATTATAGGAAACATAGACGGTACAAAGGGCACCATTACATCAACTTCGGGGAAGCAAAAAAAGCCTTTATCTGACTTCATAAATCTAAAGTCGCACGCGCAAGCAAGTACAGCACCATTACCATAAGTATGACCATTTAATGCAGCAATAACAGGCATAGGAAACGTAACTATGCGTTTAAATAAATCGCCTATTTGCACCATAAAGTCAGAAATTGCAGCCGGTAAAATACTTGGGTCAGACATCCATTGAAGATCAATGCCTAATGACCAGTTTTTGTCACTCGCAGACGTTAAAATAACAGATTTAATACTTTGATCTGCCTCGATATGATCAAGATGTAAATTAAACTCAGCCAAAAATGCTGGATTGTGACGGTTTTCAGCGGTATTCATGGTAAGTATAGCGATGTTATTTTTAGTTGTTAGTTCTATTAAATTTGCCATTAAGCCCTCTTTTAGCGCTATTTAAGTCAACTTTAAGCGCTGTTCGTTACTTTTATAATTAGCATAGTAATACTTTACTTATAATTTATAAACCCACTGTTTATAGCAAACAAAAAGCTAAAATTGTACGGTACTGGCTTAATTTATGTATTGGCTTATAGCCAGCCTTTTTGTTTTGCTATACGAGCAGCATCTATTCGGTTAGTCGCATTTAATTTAGCAATGGCGTCTGAAAGGTAATTACGTGTAGTGCCTTCGCTTATAAACAACTGCTTGGCTATTTCGCTTGTTTTAAGTCCGTCGCTTGCGAGTTTAAGCGCTTTACGTTCTTTATCGGTAAGCGGATCGGAGTCATCTAAAGCATTAATAGCAAGCTCAGGATCTATCACTTTTTGACCTTGCATTACTTTTTTTAGCGCATTGACTAGGTCTTCACTTGGTGCTTCTTTTAAAATAAAGCCTTTAACACCTGCCGAAAGTGAGCGCCTTATATAACCCGCTCTAGAAAACGTAGTCATTATTACTACTTTAATAGATGGGTATTTAGCAGCTATTTTTTCGCTCAATTCAATACCATTTATATTTGGCATTTCTATATCACTAAGCACAATGTCGGGTAATAGTTCGTCAGATAAACCAGATAATTGATCAAGTGCGGCTTGTCCGTCACACGCTTGCCCTATCACTTCTATATTAAAATCGAGACCAAGTAATGCTGCTATGGCATCGCGAACTAATCCTTGGTCTTCTACTAAAAATACTTTAATCATGCTTTTTATTCACTTATTTTTTAATTTTACTTATGACAAAGGAATGTTTGCGGTAAGTCTAAATCCATTTTTGGCTTCAAACTCTACTTGACCATTTAACTGCTCTACACGTTGCTTAATACCAGCTAAGCCGTTGCCAGGTGTAATACTTTTGCAATCGCCATTATTAAACAAGTTAAGCGTTATGGTTTGTTTATTTGATGTGAGGTTTATATCGCATTTATTAGCTTTACTGTGGCGTAAAATATTCGTCACGCTTTCTCTAATAATTAAGCACAGCTCACTCTCTATTGCTGCGGGAAGCGCTGGTAAGTTAAGCACTACATTGGTTGTAATATTTTGCTCTTCTAAGCGCTGTTTTAATTGCTCGACTTGCCCTGCTAATTGCTGCTGTTTTAAATCAGTAACAGCATGTCGTACATCAGACAAAAGCGCACGGGCTAAATTGGCAACTTGAGTAATTTCGCTTCCTGCTTGTTCAAACCGCTCAGCCTTTTGTAATTTATTAGCAAGCTCAGCTTTAAGCGCTATTGATGAAAGTGAGTGACCTAAAATATCGTGCAAATCGCGGGCTATTCGCTCTCGCTCTGCAATGGCTGCTAGTTGCTCTAATTGGGTGGCACTTTCTTGCTCACGTTTTTTATATTGACGCTCTCTTTTTGCTGCAATTCCGTAACTAAACAACGCAGCACATAAAATTAAAGCAACAGATAAAAAATACTCAAGCTTTGCCATACCACTAATATATGAGCTCAATAAAACCGTTAATATTATCGCTAAAGCAGCATAAACTCTGTGTGTTTTGTTATATGTGTAACCTGCCACATAAGCTACAAAGCCAAATAATGTAGGTGTACCAGAAGTAAAAAAAGTCGCACTAAAACAAATTAGGAGTAATGGTACAAATAACTTGGTTACATTTGTGCTTTCGCAATTAATTGCTTTTATATACAAAAGAATAAAAGCTATATAAAAGGCTAAAGACATGGTGATTTGATTAGTCGTAAAACTTTTAAAATCAATAATTAACGGTAATAAGTAAAAGCCAGTAAAAATAAGATGTCCATATTTCCAAAAACCTTTATCGCTTTGCTTAGAAAAAGTACTCAGTGAGCTCATATTAATCCCTTAGGTATATTGTTTTTATTTATAGTTATATTTTTACTAATTAACGCAAAAATATATAAGAGCACAAAGTAAACACCAAACGTAATACTAAAGCTTTGTGTCTCAAAAAACTCGCAGATAGATAAACTTATTAAAATTAAAGAATTCATAGTTACCTCCATTTGAATACGATAACTATGCCTGCATCTAAAAATAATATGAGTGTGAAATGTCATCAACTTTTCTGACATTTGTCATGTATGAAAAAAATTAATCTCAAGAATTTTTAACCAATGCTAATATGCTCAAAAAACATAACAAGGAAACTAAATGCAAGCCCAGCAGCAAAGCCTACTTTACTTACACATTGCCGTATTACTTTTTGGCGGAACCGCCCTTTTTGCCAAACTTATTGATTTAAATGCCATAGATATTACCGTTTATAGAACGGCGGTTGCAGGTATAGCTATTTTATTTATGCTGTATTTACAAAAAAAGCCGATTAAATTAAATAAACCAAAAGATTATTTAATTGTTTTATTATTAGGCATTGCTGTAGGTATACATTGGGTTACTTATTTTGCGGGTATGCAAATGGCGGGCATTACAGTTGGTATGCTTGCCTTTTTTAGCTACCCCGTAGTGACCGTTTTTTTAGAGCCGCTTTTCAATAAAAGTAGACCTAAAGCTAAAGATATAATAAGTGCCGCAGTTGTTATATTAGGTATTTATTTATTAGTGCCAAGCGCAAACTTAGGCGACGATGTAACAATGGGAATAGTAATGGGCGTGTTCTCGGGATTATTTTTTGCGTTAAGAAACATTACCCACAAGCGCTACTTTAGCCAATACAGTGGTCCGCAAACAATGTTTTATCAAACCTTAGTTGCAAGCATTATGCTATGCGCATTTATTGAAGTGCCTATATATGAAGTAAGTAATCATGATCTTACTTTAATTTTGATTGCAGGCGTTATTTTTACGGCAACCCCGCATTCATTATTTGCAGCAAGTTTAAAGCATTTGTCGGCAGCTACCGCTGGTTTAATTGCTTGTTTACAACCTCTTTACGGCACATTACTTGCGATAATAATTATACATGAACGCCCCTCTCTAATGACACTTGTAGGTGGCATATTAATTGTTAGTGCGGCTTGCTTTGAAACTTGGTCAATCACACAAAAGGCACGTAAATGAAAGTATTTGCACACAGAGGCGCCAGCGGTAGTTTTCCTGAAAACACTAAAAGCGCTATTTTAGAAGCATTAAAAGTGGGCGTTGATGGTATTGAAGTAGATATACAAAGCGCAATTGATGATTACATGGTAATACATGACTCATGGCTTGATAGAACGACTAATGGCACTGGTAAAGTAAATGAGTTTAACGCTGCAACTATAGCTAAACTTGATGCTGGAAATGGTGAGCAAGTACCAACGCTACAACAATTAATAGATTGGAATAACGATAAAACACTACTGAACCTAGAGCTTAAACATGCTTTTGAACTTGAAAAATTTGTGGCTCAACTTGAGCAAAACATAAGTACTGGAAAAATATCATGTGCTAATATTTTAGTATCATCGTTTGATCATCATCAACTACAGTGGCTTAAAAAGCGTTTACCATGGTTAAAAATAGGTGCACTAACGTCTTCGATGCCAATCAACTATGCAAAATTTGCTGAAGATTTAAATGCCTACAGTGTGCACGTAGATAAAAACTTTGTTAATAAAGCCTTTGTTGATGACGCTAAAAAACGCGGATTAAAAATTTATGCTTACACGGTAGATAAAGAGCAAGACATAGCATTAATGGTTAAATATGGCATAGATGGTCTTTTTACCAATTATCCTGAGCAAACAAAAACACGTTTACTATCATTAGTTAATAATTAACCTAAATTTTGGATAATTAAACAATGCAAATAATTAAGGTTTAAGCAAAATGAGTGGCAGCATGAAAGTTTATAATTACATTGAGCAAACCTTCTTTTTTACACTAACGCGTAAAATTGTAGGTAATTTAAGTTTTGTATTTTTGTTTCAAGCTATTACTTTATTTTGGTTGTACCAAAGCCTGGAGGAGCAGCAAAATACCAATCTGTTTTGGCTTTTGACTCTCGTAATTATTATGGGCTTTGCATTTACCCTTTTTTATATGCGCTTTTTAATTGTGCGACCCGTTAGTGCCATGCGCGACACGCTGATAAAAATAAATCAACAAGATGGTAATTTAGCCGCTAAATTACCTCACTTTTCATATGATGAGTTTAGAGATTTAAGCTCACAATACAATACTTTTACCGCTCACTTAGGCGAGTTACTAAACACAACATATAGTAGCGCTAAAGAAAGTGCAGATAGTAATAAAGCAGTTGCTGAATCAATGAAAAATACACAGCATTCAAGCGAGCAACAAATAAACTTAAGCAGCAGTATTATTAATTCAAGCATGCAAATCACTCAGAGTTTACAAAATATTGTAGGTAATACTGATAGCGTACACAGCATTAATAATGAACATTTAGAGTTTGTAAAACTCTCAGCTAAAGAACTCTCAACACTTGTTGAACAAGTTAAATTAATTACTAATATGCTGGGGAGTTTTTCAAATACGGTCGCAGGTTTAAAAGAAAACAGCGAAAATATCCGCAGTATTTTAAAAATGGTTGAAGAGTTTTCAGATCAAACCAATTTATTAGCGCTCAACGCTGCAATAGAAGCAGCAAGAGCCGGAGAAGCCGGTCGAGGCTTTGCTGTAGTTGCTGATGAAGTGCGCACACTATCTATAAAGGTAAGTGGGGCAACCAGACAAATTAGTGACTTTATTGTCCAAATGAATGAGTTGGTAAACGAAACAAATAAAGAGTCAGAGCAATTAATTACCCACTCCAACAATGCGCAAAGCTCAATTAGCACAACCTCCGACGGGTTTAGTAAAATGCTTAATGAGTTTGAGCATAACCAACAACAATTGCAGCAAATAGCCAGTGCAGTTCATTTGCTAGAACAAACACAAAACCAAACTCATCACTCTGTTGAGCAAATTGTAGCGCTAGGTGAACACGCTAAACAACTAATAGACACTGCCTTAGCCGACAGTGAGCAATCCCAGTTGTTAAGCTTACAAACTCAACAACAGTTAAAACGCTTTGTGCTTTAACAAGCGTTTTACCCTATTGGTAAATATGGTAAATTACGCAGCTATTAATTTAAGTGTGTAAAGCGTGTGAGCAACCCAATCCCAGACTATGAAAAACTAGCCCTACAAATAAAAACCTGGGGGCAGGAGCTTGGCTTTAACGAAGTGGGTATTACTGATATTGATTTAAGTAATCATGAAGCTCAACTTCAACGCTGGCTTGATGCGGGCTTTCATGGCTCAATGGATTATATGGCAGCGCATGGTATGAAACGGGCTCGCCCAGCTGAATTAGTACCAGGTACACAACGTGTCGTATCTGTAAAAATGAACTACCTTCCTCCCGATGCTGGCTTTGCAAAAACACTCAAAAATAAAGAAAAAGCGTATATAAGCCGTTATGCATTGGGTCGTGATTACCATAAATTAATGCGTAATCGATTAAAAAAACTCGGTCAAAAAATAGAACAAGAAATTGGCGAATATGGCTTTAGACCCTTTGTAGATTCAGCGCCAGTACTTGAGCGTCAATTAGCTGAAAAAGCAGGTTTAGGTTGGCGTGGTAAGCATTCTTTATTAATTAACCAAGAAGCTGGGTCATGGTTTTTTTTAGGCGAACTATTCGTTGATTTACCACTACCAATTGATGCAGAAAACACCTTTGAAGGCTGCGGTAAATGCGTTGCTTGTATAACTCTGTGCCCAACAGGTGCAATTGTAGAGCCTTATGTTGTTGATGCCCGTAAATGCATATCGTATTTAACAATAGAACACCAAGGGCCAATTCCTGAGCAATATAGAACCTTATTAGGGAATAGAGTTTATGGCTGTGATGATTGCCAGTTAGTGTGCCCTTGGAATCGTTATGGGCAAATTACAGACGAGAATGACTTCCACCCTCGCACACAATTAAAAGATAAAGACTTACTTGAGCTATTTGCTTGGGATGAACCTACATTTTTAAAAAACACCGAAGGCAGCCCTATTCGCCGTATTGGTCACGAACGCTGGTTACGTAACTTAGCTGTAGGATTGGGTAATGCACAATTTAGCCCTGCAATTATATTTGCGCTTGAAGAGAAAAGCTTAATTTGTAGCGATCTTGTTTTAGAGCATATTAATTGGGCACTCGTACAGCAAAACGATAAGCAACGAGTTAAACTTCGTAAAACAGCAAGGTTAATTAGAATTGTAGAAAAAGGCTTACCCAGAGACGCATAATGCGATTGGTGTAAGCCTTTGAAGTAACATTATTTAATTAAATTTATTTAGCTTTTTAAAAGTAACGATAAATCTTGTTCTATTTCAGCAAAAGCTGCTTTTACTTGCTGAACAGACTCCTCCCGAGCCACTGATTTTTGGATGGTTTCATCCACTTTTTTGTAGATAAATATCTCTTGATCTTCATCTAATCCCATAGAAGGTATTCGTTCTTCAAGCTCTTCTTGAAGCTGTTTAAATACTTTTTCGTTATTTTGGCGGTTATCGTTTAACAGACTAATTAAGCTGTGAAACTTACTGTGCACTGTACTTGCAATAGAATTAAGTTGTTTTTGTTGTGACTCAAGCATTTGCTTTGTCATAATGGCACGTAGTTGCTGCTCAGTAACACTCACAATAAAGCATACGTGGTCTCTAATTCGTCCGTGCTTGTCTGGATCGTGGTCAGGCATATTTAATATTAATAAACTAATTAGTTCGTAGTTAACTAAAATCCGATGTGAAAATTCATGTAATCGACCTTTGTTTTTAAGCATTTCAAACAGTTCTATAACAATAGGTGAGCAAACACCATTTAATGCAAAATGCTCATTCTCATCGTTATGTCTAAACTCTACATTACTTTTCAAATCAAAAGACTGCAAACAATCTACCAGTGCTTTGCCTAAGCTTTTAAAATTATTTATAAGCCCTATGTTTTCGACATAGTTGACTATTTTCCCCATTTCACTGCTATTAGCCATTGCATTAAATGCGGTTGATGTTGCATCTTCAACTTGTTTTTCAAGACTCTGTTTTTCTACTAATACGTGATTTAAGTTTTTCAGCTTTGATTTAAGTTCATCATGACCAAATGGTTTTACAATGTAGTCCTCAGCACCTACTGAGTAACCTTCCATGCGCTCTTCCACTGTACCTCGAGCCGACACAAACATTACAATAATGTGTGCTGTATTTGGGTTCGATTTAAGACTTTTACACACTTCGTAGCCATTCATTTGCGGCATACTTACATCAAGTAAGATTACTTGCGGCATAAAATCTTCAACCATCCCCAAGCATTCTGGACCACTCATCGCCACTTTTAATTCAAAATCAAGATCCTCTAAAATCTCTTCAATTATTTCAAGATTAAAGGGCTCGTCATCAACAGCAAGAATTTTAGTTAACGTCATAATTTATAATCCAAATTCCTAATAAGGTTATTCTGCTCACTAACCAATTTTTAACTCGCTTGTTCTGCTAGTTTTTCGTCGGTTAGATGTTCATCTAAATTTATTTTTAGCGGTATTTGTATGCATATAGTAGCACCGCCCTTTTCATTATTTAATGCAGTAATATTACCTTGATGCAAAGAAACAAATTCTCTGCACAAGGCAAGTCCTAAGCCAGTGCCACCTGCACCACTGTTTGTTTTACTACTTTGCACAAACTTGGTAAAAATATGCTCTAGCTCATCTTCTGGTATACCTATACCTGTATCTATTACTTCTAATGTAGCAAAGTCATCGTCCGACTCTAAACTAATCAATATTTTACTTTTGGGTTCGCTAAATTTTAATGCGTTACCTAATACATTACGCAATAACTGATTTATTTGCTCTTCGTCACATTGTGCAATAATAGGAGTTGGCTGCGGGGTGAATACAATTTCAATCTCTTTTTCCATCGCTGTTCCAGCGACATCGTCTATGCTTGTTTTAATAATATTAGCTAAGTTGTAAGGCTGAGGATTAAAAGGAAATTTCCCCACATCAAGCTTAGACAAATCGAGTAGATTATTAAGTAATGAAAGTAATCGCTCACCACTGCATTCAATACGAGATAGGTACTTTAAAAGCTTTTCTTTGGCAAAGTCGCCGGCTTCTAATTTACTAAGTCCAAAGCGCGCAAAACTTAATATTGAATGCATTGGAGTACGTAGTTCATGCGACATATTTGCTAAAAATTCTGATTTACTAAGGTTTGCAGCTTCTGCAACATTTTTGGCGTGTTCGAGCTGTGAAGTTCGTGCTCTAACTTGTTCCTCTAAAACATCTTTAGCCTCAAGTAGTAGCTCTTCTTTTTGTTTTAAATGAGTCACATTTTTAAAGATTACAGCGAGTGCTATTTCACCATGATGATCTATTTCATTAAATGAACCTACAAGCGGCACGTACCCGCCCGCCGCCTTTGATAGGCGTAAGTCGCAACTAAATTGGCGATTACTGTTTAATGTTAATATTTTATCTTTTATACCTGTAATCGAATCTGCATCTAAAAAGTTAAAAACTGACCTGTGTTCGAGCTCGCTAAACGTTAAATTAAACAACTTTAAGCAAGCATCATTTGCTTCAATTACTTTGCCATTTTTTTCAAATAACATTATTGGATCTGGCGTATGTTTATAGATTACTTGTAATAAACTGTCTTTTTCAATGAGTGCATCAACAGTATCTTGTAGTCTTTCAACAAGTTCAGCATTGTGCCTTTTTAGTAATTCGGTTTGCCATAACTTATGAACCGATTGCAATAGGACGTTATCGTTAAGCGGTTTTACTAATACATCTTCTACGCCTTTACGAATTGCTTCTATCATCGAAACTTGATCTGGACGGGATGTAAATAACAAACATCGGCAATCAGCCTGCAATCGTTTTAAATCAGAGAAAATATCTAACCCTGTACCGTTATCTAAACTAAAGTCACTAATGAGTATGTCTATTTTATTATTTTTTGAGATGTTTAGTGCTTCAGTTAAGTTTGTTGCGGTGTGGGTTTTTATGTGTGCGCCCACTAAATTGCTTTTCATTTTTTCGAGACGTTCAGGTATATGATCAACTAATAAAATAGTTGGCAACTGAAGAATATGATCAAAGCCAAGTTCTAGTAGGCTTTCTAGTAAAGAGGTGATTTCTTTATTAGAAAAAAACGGGTAAACCACCGTTGCATTAGGTGCAACATGATTAAGCTCACTAAATGCATTGAGTTGTTCACCACTTTCGGCTTTAGGTGCCAATAACATAAATCGATCTTGTGGCACTTTTTCAACTAAAGCTTTAATAGCAGAAACCGAAACACCATGCGCAACCACAACTAAGTCGTAACAACTCACATTTGTGTACATATCAAGCATAGAGAAATGAATTAATTCGACCTCACATCCCATTAACTCTAATAGTACCTTTACTCGCATAGCTATTATGCTACTGCTATCTACAATTAATATTTTTCGAATCATCAAGCTACACTTAAAATTAATTAACTTAATATGTTAATAGCGTAGTCTATTATTGTTTAGTTAGCATATGTTCTTGCACTTATTTTGTAAGAAAATATTACCTAAAATGAATACTGTCTTTATTCTAGATGTTTTCCAAAAATAGTGAGGCTGTATGGTTTGTTATCCATAATGGCAACGTTAGGTAATTCACCCCATACATCAAAGTTAAAATGCTTAAATAATTTTACACTTGGTAGGTTATGGCTAAAAATAAAACCGAGTAATACTTTTATATTTAATTGCTTAGCTTGAGTTTGTGCAAACTCCATTAATTTTTTACCAAGCCCTTTACCTTGTGCTTTTGAGGTGATGTATATACTCATTTCTACAGTACCATCGTAAGCAGGTCGTCCATAAAATGACTTATAACTTAACCATGCAAGTATTTGCTTATTTTCGCAGTAAACATAAATAGGTCGCTCTTTTGTATGACCATTAAACCAATCGCGTTTTTCCTCAACGCTTACCTCTTCGGTATCAGCGGTTACCATTCTACCGGCAATGGTTTCATTATAAATTGCTACAATGTCACTTAAGTCATTAATATTTGCTAAACGAGTTGTCATAAGAAGTTTCGTGATTGATCAGTTTACCCCATATTAGCGTATGATCATCAGTTCAAACAATCGTAAATTTTAGGTAGTAGCCATGCTAAAAATAATTGTTTTAGGGTTAAGCGTTTTACTTTTTAATGCCTCTTTACAAGCTCAGGAAAACTTAGCTAGTAATAATAAATTAGAACAAACTTGCCAAGACTTTACGAATGTAGATATTCGTAAACTACGATCTAAAGAATCAATAAACCTGTGTCAGTTTAAAAATAAACCTCTACTTATTGTAAATACAGCAAGTAATTGTGGTTATACACCGCAGTTTAAAGGCTTAGAAACCATCTATAAGCGCTATAAAGAACAAGGTTTAGTGATATTGGGTTTTCCTTCTGATGATTTTTTTCAAGAAGAAAATGATGAGAAAGCGACTGCTAAAGTTTGCTTTATTAATTATGGCGTAACATTTCCTATGTTTGCCACCAGCGAAATACGCGGAAACAATGCAAATCCAATTTTTAAGCATTTAAACGAACAAACAAGTGCTCCTAATTGGAATTTTTATAAATATTTAGTGTCAAAAGACCGTAAAACTATTTTACGCTTTAACAGTAAAGTATCGCCAGAATCAGATGAGATGATTGCTGCAATTGAAAATGCGCTTTCTGATAAATAGGTTTATACTGGTACAATTAGTTGAAACTAACTAGAATGATATTTCATTAGTTTAAAAAAACATCAAATACAAGCGGAGAATTTATGACAGTGGCAAGCGCACGACACATATTAGTAGATAGTGAAGCACAATGTTTAGACTTAAAAGCAAAGATTGAACAAGGTGAAGCTTTTGCTGACCTAGCAAAAGTACATTCTAACTGTCCTTCTGGTCAAGATGGCGGAGCCCTTGGTGAGTTTGGTCCTGGTATGATGGTACCTGAGTTTGATAAAGTAGTATTTTCTGCGCCTATTAATGAAGTACAGGGTCCAGTGCAAACACAATTTGGTTATCATTTACTTGAAGTTACCAGCCGTTCAGAATAAATTAGTCTGAAACCGCACGTTTTTAAATAAAGCCGCTTATGCGGCTTTTTTATGGAGTAATTATGCAACTAATTAGCACTGTAGCCTCACCTTATGCTCGTAGAATTAGAATATGGGCGCTTGAAAACAACTGCGATCTAGAGCTTGTCACTTTAGATATTTTCTCAGAGCAAGATCGCCCTACAATGATAAGTAAAAACCCAGCTCGTAAAATCCCTATCCTTATTGATGGTGATTTAACACTCGGTGATTCAAATTCAATATTGCGTTATTTACTTGAAAAAACAGCTCAAGAAAAATTAACTTGGGCGCAAGAAAACCTACTTACAATTATCAATGCCTGTAATGACTCTCTAGTTGAAATGGTTTTATGTAAGCGCTCTGGTTTTGATACGCAAAGTGATAAATTATTTTTTAATTTACAAAACGAACGTATTGCACAAACATTAAGCTATTTAAATACCCATTTAACTGATGATGAATTTAAAAGCTGTGAATGCCTCAACATCAGTTTATACTGCCTGCTTGATTGGATTTGCTTTCGTGAGTTGACTGATTTCAGTCAGCACTCAGCGCTTGTTGCTTTTCATCAGCAATACAGCAAACGCCAAGCAGCAATAGACACTAATCCTCGTCACTAATTTAAAAAGGTAAATACATGAGCGATATCGAAATTGAATCACAACTAGTCAACTTTGTTGAAAAAGTACGTATTAGCGAAGTAATTTGGGCACTAGGTGCAGACGATAATGGCTTTGTAGTGTGCGATTCAAATCAATTTGATGAGACTGACGTATTACTACTTTGGGAAAGTGAAGAAGCCGCTAAAGCCCAATGTAAAGATGAATGGAAAGAATACAGTCCTGTAGAAATTAACCTTGATGAATTTTTAGATACTTGGGTTGAAGACTTAAACGAAGATAGTGCATTAGTAGGCATTAACTGGAATGACGACCAAGTATGTGTAGAAATTGAACCTGTAGGTTTGGCTCGCGCTTTAAGCGAATAATTTAGCTACATGACTATAAAAACACCCTGCATATTTTAATGTGCAGGGTGTTTTTGTTTAAGCTGCATATTTTAATCTATATAAATATTTTAAGTTATTCAAATCCAAACTCGCATATTTAAGCAGTTTAAGTATAAAATAGAACATGTCATTATTTTCAAGGTATTGCGTTGAAAACCCATCTTGGTCGCCGCCCTTTTTCAGCCATGGAGCTGCATACTCTTTATAATGGATATATATACGGTGATTTTAAGCTTGCGCGTGAACAAGCAAAGCATTGGCATTTTTGGCTGCCTTTAATTGCTTATTATAGTGGTGCTTACAGCGATGAAATTGGCTGCTTAACACTAGATGACCTGTCTCTTGAGCAAAATACCTTATGTTTTAATTTCCATACCCATGGAAAAATAAAATCTCGACTTGTACCTGTCCATAAAGCACTCATTAATGCCGGATTTAACGACTATATAAATTTGGTCAAATCACAAAACCATCATCGCTTGATGTTCGATTTACCTGCTAAAACAGGTAGATATAGTGAAAAAGTTCGGATTTGGTTTTCAGGTGAAGGTGAGCGTGCTGGTTATTTACAAAAATGCGCCATTCCTAATATAGATCAGCTCGGAATGAAAACGGCCATTAGTAGCTTACGCCTTAATTTTGAACAACAAGTTCGTATTTATGCTTTACAGGCAAACTCTAAAGGCGCATTTAATTACTTAATGGGCTTTAACGAGTATCAACACGATACGTTTAACGATATCACTTTGCTAAATACCGTTATTCAGCAAATACGTATTATAAATTCTCAGTTAAGCTGGCAGCGTTTTATAGCACGCGAAAGCAACTGACAAACTTTGTTACCATTTACCCTTGAAGCCACGGGCATAATCAATTACTCCATTTAAAAAAGCTGGTACGATAAGCTGTACCCAATCTATTTGGGAAGTTTCTAACAACAATAATCTAGGGATCACTATGTTTCTTAAAAGCCTCTTAACAGTAAGCGTTGCTTTTGCAATGAATACTGCAAACGCTAACGAATTCGTTATTGAAAAACTCGCAAAACCAAACTCACAAAAAGTGTCGTTAACACTCGACCCGAGCCAAGATACGTTTACAGGGATGACTGAAATTTCCCTAGAGGTACTTAAGCCAACAAAATATATTGAATTAAATGGCGTGGCTTACGCAGTTAAAATGGCGCAACTGCTAGGCGAAGAAAACTGTGATTTAAACAACGAAATGCTTAAAACAGGTAAAGTTAAATTTAGCTGTGATGAGCAAATTCAACCAGGTAAATACATCCTTAAAGTTGATTTTTCAGCGCCATATAATCGTCAAAGTGTTGGTTTATACAAAACGTTAGATCAAGGCACACCTTACTTATTTACTCAGTTTGAAATGAGTGATGCACGTCGTGCGTTTCCTGTTTTTGACGAGCCTAGTTACAAAATTCCATTTCAGTTAACGATTACTGCGCCTACATCACAAAAAGTATATTCAAATACGCCCGAGCTAAAAACAACAGTTAATGGCGATATGACAACACACTTTTTTGATAAAACACCGCCAATCCCTTCATACCTAGTAGCGATGGCTGTTGGCCCGTTTGAAGAATTAGATATTAAAGGTATGCCAATTCCTGGTCGTGTTATTACCCCTCAGGGTAAAATTCACTTAGCTGAATACGCAAAAGAAAACATGCCAAAAGTACTGGGCGCACTTGAAGCGTACTTTGGTATTCCTTACGTTTACAAAAAATTAGATTCTGTAGCTGTACCAGAATTTCCATTTGGCGCAATGGAAAACTCAGGTTTAGTAACCTACAGAGAAGATATTTTATTAGTTGATTTAGCGGCTGCAACACGCAGTAAAAAACAACGTAATGTATCGATTATTGCTCACGAACTTGCTCACCAATGGTACGGTAACTTAGTAACCATGAAATGGTGGAACGACTTATGGTTAAACGAAGCGTTTGCTAGCTGGATGGCTGCAAAAATTACTAAGCAGCTTAACCCTGAGTTTGAATCGCACTTAGACTTGCCACAAAATAACGTAATGGCACTTGATGCACGTTTAAGTACTAAGCCTATTCGTAAGCCAATTAAAACCGAAGCCGATATTATGGATGGTTTAGGTCTTGCTTACAGTAAAGGTAGCTCAGTACTTGCTATGGTCGAAAATTGGATTGGCGAAGATGCATTCCAAAAAGGTATTCAAAGCTACTTAAAAGAGTTTTCATATAAAAATGCTGAAGCAGCTGATTTATGGGAAGCACTTGGTAAAGCATCAAACAAAGATGTAGCAAGTGTTTTAAAATCGTTTATTGAACAGTCTTCTTTCCCGCTAGTTAAAGTAACTCAGCACGGTAGCAAAGTAACTATTTCACAAAGTCGTTTTGTAAATGCAGGTGTTGATGCACCAGAGCAATTATGGAATGTACCAGTTGCAATTAAATATGGCGCTGGCGATAAAGTAAAAACTGCAAACGTATTACTTAATAAGCAAAGCCAAACGCTAGATTTAGACTTTGAACCAGAGTGGATTTATCCAGACCAAGGTGCTCTAGGCTACTACCGTTGGGTAATGGATGATGCACAGTTTAGCGCGCTTATTAAAAAGGCGCCGAGCGTACTTAGTGACCGTGAACGCTTAGCATTATTATCGGCTACTGATGCACTACTTGATGCTGGTGTTATATCTGCTGCTAAATTAATGCAAACTCTTGAAGTGTTCGTAAGTGACAGCCATCCTCGCGTAGCAAATACGGCACTAGGTTACTTAGTATCGCAACAACGCACTTTTAAAGACGATAGTAATAAAGACCTATGGCCTGAATTTATTCGTGGTGCAGTAACGCCTGCGGCTAAAAAATATGGTCTTGAAGCTAAAGCAGGAGAAGACGGTGCTATTGCACAGCTTCGTGCTGCAGTTGTATCGCGTTTAGGTTTTGATGGTGAAGATAAAAACGTAATCAGTAAAGCGAAAGAGCAAACACAAGTTTATTTAAATGACCCACAAAAAGTAGACCCTTACTTGGCGGGCACGTACTTAACTCTTGCTGCTTTTCATGGTGACAAAGCACTGCTTGATCAATTCATGACAACGTTTAAAACGACTAAAGATCCACAAGTACGTACTAACATGCTTGCTGCAATGGGCTTTTTTGGTAAACCTGAATTACAAAAAGCGGTATTAGCTTACAGCTTAACGGATGAAGTAACAGCATCTGACATGCGTACTATTTTATCGGGTCAAAGTTACACAGATGAGCGCCAAGCATTATTTATTGATTGGGTTTACAGTAACTACGATAAAGTAACAGCAAGTTTACCGCCGTTCTTTATACCTAACTTACCGTACTTTACAACTGCAAGCTGTGATGCAGAAAGCTTAGCTAAAACAACTACCTTTTTTAACAAAAAGGTAGTTGATGTAGCTGGCTACGCACGTACATTGAGTAAGCTTGAAGAAAGCACAAACGATTGTATTGCGCTTAAAACACGCGAACTTGAATCGGTTAATAGCTTCTTAAAAAGTAAGTAACTCTTAGGCTTATTAAGCTATAAAAATACAAAAGCCGCTGAATATAAATTCAGCGGCTTTTTACGTTTATATTTAGCTTTATTAGTTGCCAATAATCATCGTTAGCTTAGCAATAAAGTCTTTTGCCGCTTGCTCAGAATTTATTTTAAATGCAACACCGTAGTGAATAGGCTGAGCACTTTTAAAAATACGTGTAGGAAAGCGTGTCATCTCGCTGCTATGAAAGTAGCCTTGCGCACGAGTTACGCCATCAATATCACTAAAATCATCACTAAACACTTCAAATGCGGGGCGAATTACTATTTTACCCTTGCCGCTTTCGCTGTGGGTATAAAAAGCTTCTTTAGAATTTACTAACATGTACTCTGCAATGTTTTTAATCTTAAAATTACTTCTGCACTGTAATTTAATGAGCTGTTCTGTTAGCTCGTCTGCACTATAAGCCACGTGTAATCCCTATTAGTTAAATTTACGCATTACCTTAACGTATACGTATTGTTAGAGCATTAATTTAATGCAATTTGTATGAAGTCTGTATTTATTTATGCTGTTTTACTTAATTACATCACACACAAAAGCGAGCTTTTCATTGTTGTAGCTGATTCTTGTAATGTTTGTTTCGCAGTAAGTACTTAAATTAAGCCATTGCGATACTTCGTCACTTCCATCGAGCTTACGCTGATAAACACGATTTTTAATGGCGTAGGCAATAGTCGTATCATCTTTTAAAATAAAATCTTGAACTTGAGCCGGTAATCTTAGTAAATCTTCAACTTGCTTATCTTGTGGATTAAAACTAGCTAAAATATGTTGCTCGTTCTTGGTATAACTAAATAAAAATGTAGCCGTCGACTTGTTATAAATAAGCGTCCGTCCAATATTACTCGCAGCTACTTGTCCCTTAGCTTCTTCAACAGAAGTATATTGAAGTGTATGGGGCTTGCCTAAAATGAACATCACTAAATCATTTTGAACACCCCATGCATGATATCCAACAGGTTCAATCCAATCAAAAATTCGACTTGGTGCATTTTCGCTTTTAAGAGGGTATTGCCACAGTTTTTGCTTACCGTCAGCTTCTACAACAATAGCTGATAAGTTATTTTTATTTGGCATAATGGTTGGCGAATATTCGCTTACAGGCGAGTTTGTTATGTTGGTAATTTGCTTTGTTGTTAAATCGTAATAGACGATATCGGTTTGACTTTGCCCATTAGTAATTACTTCATGCGTAAAGTACACGCCATTATCAATTAAATTAGGTTGATTATTATAACTGTTTTTGTCGCTTACTATGCTTACTTGTAACCCATAAGGGGTGTTTAAATCTGCAAGTAATATTTGGCTTTTTGGCATGCTAGCCTGTGCTACACCTAAGGTTAAAGCACTTAATGAAAAGAAGCCAATTAGTGGTTTAATAAGTTTCATGCTTTCTCTCGTTTTAATTTTAAGCACCTCATGATAACGTTATTTGCTGATGACGTCACTTGACCTGAGTCAGTAAGCTCTTTATAACTAACTTGGTCCTAAAAAAGAGAAATAACATGTCAGCTAAAAATCCTATCATTGCAATAACGGGTTCCTCTGGTGCGGGTACAACTACCACGACCAATGCAATTAAACATATTTTTCGTAGCCTAAATATTAAAGCGGCTTTTATCGAAGGGGATAGCTTTCACCGTTACACTCGCCCTGAAATGGATAAAAAAGTACGAGAAGCTCAACAAGAAGGTAAGCATATTAGCTACTTTGGTCGAGAAGCCAATGACTTTAGCGCTTTAGAAACCCTCTTTGGTCATTACAGTGATACAGGGCAAGGTAAGCTGCGCCGTTATTTACATACGTTCGATGAAGCTGTTCCTTACAATCAACTGCCAGGCACATTTACTCCTTGGCAAGAGCTTGATCACAGTACTGATATTTTATTTTATGAAGGACTACACGGTGGTGTAGTCGATCAAGATGTAGACGTGGCTAAGCATGTCGATTTACTAATAGGCATGGTGCCTATTATTAACCTTGAATGGATTCAAAAGTTAATACGCGATACTTCGGAGCGAGGGCATTCTCGCGAAGCGGTTATGGGCTCTATTGTACGCAGTATGGATGATTATATTAATCATATAACCCCTCAGTTTTCTCGTACCCATATTAATTTTCAGCGAGTACCAACAGTTGATACATCAAACCCATTTAGCGCGAAAGATATTCCATCGCTAGATGAAAGCTTTGTAGTTATTCGTTTTAGAGGGATTGAGGATGTTGATTTTCCTTATTATTTACGCATGATTGAAGGCAGCTTTATGTCACGTATTAATACACTTGTAGTGCCTGGTGGTAAAATGGGTTTAGCTATGGAACTTGTACTTACACCACTTATTAAAGATATTATTTTAAAGAAACGCGCATTAGAAAACCTAGCTCCTCTGGATTTACCGATTTAATATTAAGTTAGTCGTATTGCTCTTTTTTGTTAAAGCTAACTCACGTACACTGCTGATTTTGCTTAAAGTGAGAGCAGTATGTCGCAACAATTAAAAATTATTGTCGGTTCTAAAAATCCTGTAAAAATAAATGCAGCCAAACATATTTTTACTGTGTATTTTCCAGAACACATTATTGATTGCGAAGGTGTTAACGCTCCTTCTAATGTACCTGATCAACCTATTGGTGAAGACGAAACCCGAATCGGCGCTCAAAACCGTGTAAATTACTGCAAAACTGACCATCAGGCTCACTACTATGTGGCAATGGAAGGCGGTGCAGAGCAATTTAGCTATGGACCCGCAACGTTTGCTTATGTAGTAATTGATAATGGCTTAAATCAAGTTGTAGGACGCAGTAGTAACCTTCCCCTACCCCAAGTACTTTATAACGCATTACTTAAAGGTGAAGAACTTGGTGATGTAATGGATAAAGCATTTAATACCACCAATATTAAGCAACAAGGTGGCGCAATAGGTCTACTCACCAATCATCATGCCACGCGTGAAAGTACTTACACTCAAGCGCTGACTTTAGCAATGGCACCTTTTTTACATTCTGAGCTTTACAGCCAAACAAATTAATTTAGGAAGTTTAATGAAATACAGCTATGTATTGTTTGATGCAGACGAAACCTTATTTAAGTTTGATATTCTAGCGGGCATGACTCGTATGTTTAAAGCCTACGATGTAAATTTTAGCCAAGACGATTACATTCATTATCAAAAAACTAATAAGCAACTATGGGTGGATTATCAAAACGGCTCTATAACTGCTGATTACTTACAAGTAACTCGCTTTAACGAATGGGCTGCAAAACTAAGTGTGCCAGCAAAAGAGCTAAATGATGCATTTTTAGATGCAATGGCGCAAATTTGTGAGCCATTACCAGGTGCTATTGAGCTTTTAAATAAGCTTAAGCCGAATGCTAAGCTGGGTATTATCACTAATGGTTTTGCTCGTTTACAAACCGTACGCCTTGAGCACACAGGCTTAAAAGATATGTTTGAATGGTTAGTAATATCTGAACTAGTAGGTATAGCAAAACCTAATAAAGCTATTTTTGAACATGCATTTGAATTAATGGGCAACCCAGATAAAAGCCAAATATTAATGGTGGGCGATACAGCAGCAAGTGACATACTTGGCGGCAACAATGCCGGTATTGATACCTGCTGGTTACAACATCCTGGTGAGCAATTACCTGAAGGAATAAAGCCTACATATTCAGTCACTAATTTAAATCAGTTACAGGCTATTTTAGAACTGTAATTTTGAAATGAAATATAAAAACGAATAATGTTATAAATTATTAAATTTAAGGCAAAAAAAAGACGCTAATTAGCGTCTTTTTTATAACTGTTTGTGAGCTCTGTATTTATTAAGTACAGGTAGTAAATTAGGCTGGCGCTAGTTCAAGGCCGGGTGCAGGCATCGTCACAGGCGTTTCGAATGTAGCCCACTCCCATGCTGACTCTGTAGCCATAATTTTACGAAGTAATTTGTTATTTAAATCATGACCTGATTTAAACGCAGTTACTTTACCTAAAAGGTTGTGACCTGTCATAAACATGTCACCAACACAGTCTAGTATCTTGTGCTTAACGAACTCATCGCTGTAGCGTAAACCGTTCGGGTTTAAAACTTTAAACTCGTCTAGCACTACTGCGCTATCCATGCTGCCACCTAAAGCTAGGTTATTTGCATGCATATATTCAATATCTTTCATAAAACCAAAAGTACGCGCACGGCTAATTTCTTCTGTAAAGCTACGTGTTGTAATATCTAAAGCAACACGTTGACGGCTTTCGTTGATAGCTGGGTGATCAAAGGCAATTTCAAAGTCAATATGAAAACCATCATATGGTTCAACTTCAGCCCATTTATCACCTTCTTCAATGCGTACTTTTTCTTTAATACGTAAAAAGCGCTTGGCAGCGTTTTGCTCTTCAATACCGCCTTTTTGTAACAAGTAAATAAATGGTAATGCACTACCATCCATTATTGGTACTTCTGAGCTATCTAATTCTACAATTAGATTATCAATTCCCATTGCAGCAACAGCGGCAATAAGATGCTCAGTAGTCGATAAGCGAACACCATCTTTGTTAATTAAACAGGTACACAACTGCGTATCACCAACGGCTTCAGGTGTTGTTTCAAAATCAACAACCGGATCAAGGTCGACACGACGAAATACAATCCCAGTATTTGCGCTCGCAGGTCGGAGAGTTATTGTGACCTTCTCACCTTTATGAAGTCCAATTCCTATGGCTTTGACTACTTCGGCAATCGTACGCTGTTTAATCATAGGTTCGCTCACTTAAAATTAGTTACAGTTAGACGGCAGATATTAACATAAATAAGCTTAATTTCCAATGTTTGTTCAAATTACAAACAAAAGTGCTATTTTTATTAATCAGCCTGTTTACGTAAAAAAGCTGGAATATCAAAATAATCACCGCCTTCTGATTTATCCGCTTTTTTGCTATTTTGTGCTGAAGAACCTGTATTACTACTTGAGCTAGATGAAGCAACTTTCTCTTTGCTTTGCGTTTGCGCATTAGTAGTACTTTCTTCAGAACTTGTACCTTGACTTGCAAAGCTTGGTACGTACATGCTACTTGTTTGGTTTGATGAGCTATCGACATCAGAACCTGATGCTTTTTTAAAGCCGTTATCAACAATACCAAACTGTGGACGACGATCGCCGCCTAAACCAGTTGCAACAACAGTTACACGTAGTTCATCTGTCATTTCTGGGTCAATTACTGCACCAACAACTACTGTTGCGTTTTCTGATGCTAACGCTTTAACGTGGTTACCGACAATTTCAAATTCTTCAATCGCAATATCCATACCAGCGGTGATATTAACTAAGATACCTTTAGCACCTGTTAAATCAACGTCTTCTAGTAGTGGGCTTGAGATAGCCGCTTCAGCAGCTTCTTGTGCACGATCAGGACCAGACGCAGACGCCGTCCCCATCATTGCAGTACCCATCGCTGACATTACAGTTCTTACGTCGGCGAAATCCACGTTAATTAAACCAGAACGTGTAATTAATTCTGCAATACCTTGAACCGCACCAAATAATACGTCATTTGCTTTAGCGAAGGCATCTAGAAGTGTAGTCCCTTTTCCTAAAACTTTAAGCAGTTTATTGTTCGGAATTGTAATAAGAGAGTCTACAATTTCTGACAACTCATTAATGCCTTGTTCAGCTGCTGCTGCACGCTTCTTACCTTCAAAATCAAAAGGACGTGTTACTACAGCTACAGTTAAAATACCAAGCTCTTTAGCAATTTTTGCAACTACAGGTGCTGCACCAGTACCTGTACCGCCACCCATACCGGCCGCAATAAATACCATATCGGCGCCTTCAAGGCTTGCACGAATAGTATCTGCATCTTCTTCAGCCGATTGACGACCTACATCAGGATTTGCGCCCGCACCTAACCCAGAGGTTATTTGCGTACCTAGTTGTACTGTAATATCTGCAGATGAATTACGTAATGCTTGCGCATCCGTATTTGCAGCAATAAAACGTACGCCTTCAATCTGTTGTTTTACCATGTGCTCAACAGCATTACCGCCACCGCCGCCCACACCAATTACTTTGATTACAGCTTCTTCGCTGTGTTGTTCCATTATATCAAACATGTTTACTCTCCGACTTGAGTACTAAAACTCGCCTTGAAACCATTTAGTAATGCGGTTCCACCAATTATTGTTGTCCTCTGCTTTCGATTTTTGTGCATTCATCGTTCGCATAGTACGCCCGTATTGTAACAAACCAACAACGGTTGCGTACGAGGGATCATCTACGTAGTCCGTTAAACCAACTATCCCGATTGGTTTACCTATTCTTACTGGCATTTGGAAAATGTCTTCAGCCACTTCCATCGCACCAGTCATTTTAGCTGTCCCGCCAGTAATAACGAGACCTGCTGCAATTTGATCCTCTAAACCTGAACGACGAATTTCTTCCATCGCTAGTTCAAATAATTCTCTAAAGCGAGGCTCTACAACCTCTGATAATGTGTGACGAGACATAAGTCGTGCTGGACGTCCGCCTACACTTGGCACTTCAATTGTGTCTTCACTACTGGCCATTTGGCTACTAGCACATGCGTATTGTACTTTGAGTGACTCTGCATGTGATATAGGTGTACGAAATATTTTTGCAATATCACCAGTAACTTGATTGCCCGCTACAGGTATTACAGCTGAGTGACGAAGTGCACCATTAATATAAATGGTGATATCCATTGTACCGCCACCAATATCAAGTACCGCTACACCTAATTCTTTTTCATCTGCAGTAAGCACTGAATAACATGAAGCTAACGCAGTAAAAATAAGCTGGTCTACTTCTAAGCCACAACGCTCTACGCATTTTTCGATATTTTTAGCCATATCGTTTGAACACGTAATAATGTGTGCACGTGCTTCCATTCGAACACCGCTCATGCCTAGTGGGTTTTTAATCCCTTCTTGCATATCAATGCTGTATTCTTGTGGTAATGCATGCAGCATTTTTCGCTCAGCCGAAATAGGCACAGAGCGCGCAATATGAATCACATTTTCAATGTCTTCGTCAGTTACTTCAGTGTTGTTAATTGCCACCACACCACTTTCGTTTTGACATTGTATATGCTTGCCAGAAATACCAAGGTACACAGAGCTAATACGACAGTCAGCCATTAATTCGGCTTCGTCTATTGCTCGGCGAATAGATTCCGACACTAAGTTTAAATCGTTAACGCCACCTTTATCCATACCATGGGATACTTGGCTACCCACACCAACAATGCTGAGCTTGTTATCTGCGGTGATTTCACCTACCGTGGCAACCACTTTCGAGGTACCAACGTCTAATCCAATCACGAGGTTTCTTTCTGCTGACTTAGTCATGCCTTACTCTTATTTTGTAATTGTTCTTCTTGCACTGGCTTAAAGCTCACTGCAAGGCCGGTATCATACCGTAAATCGATTGTATCTACTTGTGCATCTGCACGTTGTTCCATTCGTGGGTAAACGTCTATAAAACGTTGTACACGCTTGGCTTTATCTTTGCGCCCTAAATTTAAACGCACTCCGCTATCTAACCACAACTGCCACGAGAAACGCTCTGATAACGCTAAACTCTTTAATTTTAAAGAGTTTACCTTAAGCATTTCATCAAACTGTTTAAAGGCAACCCATGCTTCTTCTTCGCTGCCTTCAGGTCCAAATAACTGAGGTAAATCATCACTCAACTTATCGCTACTCGCTTGAAAAGCTTCACCACTTTGATTAAGCAATAAATCACTATTCCAATGCGCAACTACTTCATGTTCAACCACATATACTTGTATTGTATCGGGCCACTGTTTACGTACCGAAACCGTAGCAACCCAAGGTAAATCTTGTACAAGTTGCTGCACGTGCTTTACGTCTAATTCAAAAAAACTACTTAAGTCTGCTTTTTTTATAGCTTTTATTATTGCAGTTTCATCTGTGTACTTTGGGTTTCCTTGCACCGTTAAATGCTTTATTTGGGCATCTTTATTTTCTACTAACCAATCAGACACACCCGTGGTTATTTGTACCAAACTAATAACGACAACCAGAAAAAAACTGACCCCAAAAATCAGCGACCAATTTAGTTGCTGTTTGATTTGTAGCGCTTTTTCTAAAAGGGGATGCATATTAAAGCGTTTGCTCCAAAATGCGAACAACTAATTGCTCAAAACTTGCCCCATTTGCTTTTGCCGCCATAGGCACTAGCGATTTCTCAGTCATTCCTGGCACTGTATTTACCTCTAACAGGTAAAAGTTGCCTTCCTCGTCTTGCATTGCATCTACCCGACCCCAGCCACTTGCACCTACAAGGTCAAATGCATCAAGCGATATTGCTTGTAAATACTTGGTATCTTGCTCTGATAAATTAGCAGGGCAATGATATTGCGTTGTACTTGACTGATACTTAGCTTGGTAATCGTAAAAACCATTTGGTGTCGTCATTTCAATCACAGGCTGTACATCGTCACCTAACACAGTGACAGTAAATTCTCTGCCTGTAATCCATTGTTCAACAAGTACTTGGCTATCAAACTTAAATGCATTAACAAGTGCATCTTCAAGTTCTTGTGCTGTACTTGCTTGTGCCATGCCTATACTTGAACCTTCGTGCGATGGCTTAACCATTACTTTTTTAAATTTATTCATTATCGCGGTTGCATCAAAACCTTTTTTGGCATCAACTACCGCGTAAGGTGCGGTACTCAAGCCCGCTGATTTAAATAGATGCTTACAGCGAATTTTATCCATAGCAAGTGCCGAACCTAATACGTTACTGCCTGTATAAGGTAGGTTCATAAATTCAAGTGCACCTTGTACCGTACCGTCTTCGCCACCACGACCATGCAGAGCAATAAACACACGCTCTACATTTAACTCTTTTAATTCCCATAAAGAACGACTTTGTGGATCAAACGCAATCGCGTCAACACCGCAATTTTGCAGTGCATTTAGAACAGCCTGACCAGATTTTAATGACACTTCACGCTCTGCTGAGTTTCCACCTAGCAACACCGCTACTTTTCCAAATTGTGCATTTGCCTGAGTCATACTTCACCTTGTTTAAGTTTTTCTATCGACATACCCGTTGCAGCTAAAGCTTTTACTAATTGCCCTATATTACCTGCACCTTGGGTTAATACTAAATCATTATTTTGCAAACAGTCAGCCAACACACCTGCAAGCTCTGAACTTGAAGCTACATGTAACGGCTCTTTACCACGTTGGCGTAAGCTACGGCATAGGCTTTTGCTATCTGCACCTACAATTGGCTCTTCACCAGCGCTATACACATCAAGTAATAATAACTGATCAACATCAGCTAATACTTTTACAAAGTCTTCATACAAATCGCGAGTACGCGTAAACCGATGTGGTTGATAAACCATTACTAAGCGCTTATCGGGCCAGCCTTCACGTACTGCTGCAATTGTTGCAGCTACTTCTGATGGATGATGACCATAATCGTCAACCAACATAATGTTGCCACGTTCGTTTTCAAAGTCACCGTAATGCTGAAAACGTCGACCGATCCCTTCAAACTTTTGCAACGCTTCTAAAATTGCATAGTTAGCAATATTTTGATCTTTTGCAACGGCAATAGCAGCGGTTGCATTAAGTGCATTGTGCCTACCTGGCATGTTCAAGGTTGCCGTTAAGCTCTCGCCTTGTTTGTTAGTAACCGTAAACTTACACGTATTAGCCGATTGGCTAAAATCGCTCATGCGATAGTCTGCATCACTCGCCTCACCGTAAGTAATTACAGGGCGACCAAAACGAGGAATTAAATCTTTAGCAACTTCAGAGTCAATGCATACAACGGCTAAACCATAAAACGGTAAGTTATGAATAAAATCCACGTAAGTGTCTTTCATTTTCTCAAGGCTACCGCCATAGGTTTCCATGTGATCTTCTTCAATGTTTGTGATCACCGATACCATTGGTTGTAAATGTAAAAACGACGCATCACTTTCATCAGCTTCTGCTATTAAAAAGTCGCTTTTACCAACTTTGGCATTACTACCTGCGCTATTTAGCAAACCGCCAATAATAAATGTTGGATCGAGCCCTGCTTGCCCATAAATACTCGCAATTAAACTTGTTGTTGTTGTTTTCCCATGCGTACCCGCAATAGCTATACCGTGTCGAAAACGCATAAGCTCAGCTAGCATTTCTGCACGGCGTACAACGGGAACTCTTGCTGCTTTAGCGGCAATAATTTCAGGGTTTGTTTCGTCAATAGCACTTGAAACAACAACCACGTTGGCATCTTTTACATTATTTTCATGATGACCAATAAATACTTCTGCGCCCGCTTTAATTAAGCGCTCAGTCATTGCACTGTGAGCAATGTCTGAACCTGTAATACGGTAGCCTTCAAAAGCGAGTACTTCAGCAATACCGCCCATACCCGCACCACCAATACCAATAAAATGGATAGTCTCGATTCGACGCATTGCAGGTCGTGTGTGTTTTTCTTGTACTGACGTTTGTTTCACTTACACTCTCTTATTTGATACTTGCTCACAGTGCGCAGCTACGCTTGCTGTGGCATCTAAAATGGCTTGTTTTTTAGCATTAGCAGCCATTTCAGTGATTAATGAAGGTTGGGCTAAATATGGGCTTAAAAGTTCAACTATTGATTGTTTATTGAACTGCCCTTGTGGCATTAACAATGCACCATTAGCCATCACTAAATATTGTGCATTTGCTGTTTGATGATCGTCCACCGCATGAGGAAATGGTACAAAAACAGCCATTTTTCCTGCAGCGGCAATTTCGCTAACCGTTAATGCGCCTGCGCGACAAATTACAATGTCAGCCCAACTATAAGCGGCGTCCATATCATCAATAAATTCTGCTGCTTTTATACCTGCATCAGCAAACTCATGCGCTTTATAAGCCGCTTCTACAGAGTCTAAGTGCCCTTTACCTGTTTGGTGCCACACACTTATTGGCGTGGTATTACCAAGTACTTTAAATGCTTCTGGTAACGTTTGATTAAGCACTTGTGCGCCAAGCGAACCACCAACCACTAAAATATTGATAGGGCTTGATACATCGCGCTTAACTATATCAATAACGCTTTGGCGAACCGGATTACCTACTAGCTCAGCTTGTCCCTTTGCAAACGCGCTAGGAAAAGCAGCTAATACTCGATTAGCAAACTTAGCAAGCCATTTGTTACTCATACCGGCAACTGCATTTTGCTCATGAATAACCAATGGAATACCCAAACTTTTAGCAGCAATACCTGTTGGACCAGTAACATAACCGCCCATTGCAAGTACTACATCTGGTTGCTGTTCTTTCAATACCTTACGCGCTTGCAATATTGCATTAAGTACCATGAATGGGGCTTTAATAAGGCGCTTTAAACCGTTGCCACGAACGCCTTTAACATTAATAAAATCAATATCAATATTATGCTTAGGAACAACTGTCGCTTCCATTCTATCGGGCGTGCCAATCCAGCTAACTTGCCAGCCTTGCTGCTTTAAATAATCAGCCACTGCAATGCCTGGGAAAATATGTCCGCCGGTACCACCAGCCACTACTACTAATTTTTTACTCATCGTTTACCTCCGCGTGAGGTGGCTTGTTTGGTTGCCATTTTGGTTTCAAAATCTACGCGCAATAAAATACCGGTGGCTATTGTCATTATTAATAGGCTTGATCCACCATAAGAAATAAACGGCAGCGTTAACCCTTTTGTTGGCAATATACCTGCACTTGCGCCTACATTAACCATGGTTTGAAACGCAAACCAAATACCAATGGCAAACGCAAAGTAACCTTCGTATTCTTTGCCACATTTAAGTGCTTGTTGCCCAATTAATAATGCCCTAAACACTAAAGTGCCTAGTACAACTAAAATACTTACTACGCCGATTAAGCCAAGCTCTTCGCCTATTACAGCAAAAATAAAGTCATTATGCGCCTCTGGTAAATATTGGAGCTTTTGCACACTGTTACCTAAGCCTTGACCAAACCAACCGCCTTGGCTGTACGCCATTAACGATTGTACTAATTGATAGCCTTTGCCAAAGGGATCATCCCAGGGATCTAAAAAGCCAACAACACGCGCCATTCGATACGGTTCAACAATTATAAGTAATACAACCAAACCAATGCCGGTTAGGATAAGTACAAAAAACTGCCATAGCTTAGCGCCTGCCAAAAACAATAAACCAACGGTTGTTACAAACATAACAACCACGGTGCCTAAGTCTGGCTGTAATAAAATAAGCAGTGCGTACACAGCAAAAACAGCAATTGGCTTTGCAAACCCTTTAATATTTTCTTGTACTTCTTCGCGCTTTCTAACTAAGTAGCCCGCTATATAACTAAAAAAGTATAACTTAGCGGCTTCAGCCACCTGAAATCCAACCGGTCCAATGGGGATCCATCGTTTTGCACCATTAACCTCTCTACCAATAATTAATACTGCTATTAACAGCACCATTCCTAATATTAGTAAATAAGGATTTGACCGTTTCCACCAATCCATTGGTACACAAACAGTGATCCAAAAAAGTACAAAAGCCATCGCTAAAAACATGCTATGACGAATTGTTATGTGGTAAGGGTCATTAAACAATCGCTCAGCTGTCGGCATTGATGCACTGGTTACCATTATAAAACCAACACCAATTAGCATTATTACGCAGTACAACAGCGGTACATCGTATAGCTGCCCAGAAGGCTTAGGTGTTAATGCATCTTTAATATCGGCAAAAGCAATCATAATTGCTCCGCCATAACACACTCAACAAAATGCTCACCACGCTGCATATAATTGTTGTACATATCAATACTCGCGCAAGCCGGTGCCAATAAAACAATATTACCATTACGGCTAAGTACTTTAGCCAAAGTAACGGCTTCTTCCATATTATTAGTTAAGTAGCTTTTATTAGTAATTGCAGCTAGCTCATTTGCATCTTTACCAAAACAAATTAGCGCTTTAACATGTTGTTTTATGTAAGGCTTAAGGGCATTTAAATCAGCACCTTTAGAATCTCCACCCGCAATAACAATAAGATTCTCACCGTCACTTGCTAAACTATCTATTGCTGCAATAGTTGCCCCAACATTAGTCGCTTTTGAATCGTTAAAATACTTAACGCCATTTTGCTCAGCTACAAATTGACAACGATGAGCCAAGCCATTAAATTGACTTAACGCGTTTTTATATTGCTTTTTATTTACTTCAAACGGGCTTAAAAGTGCCATTACTGCAAGCGCATTTAAATAATTGTGCTTACCCACTACCGCCAATGTACTCACAGCTAAAAAAGCTTCGCCTTTAACAATAAAATGAGTTTCACCATTGTGTGGCGCTAAATGGTAATCACCATGTTGAGCACCAAAGCTAACTTGAGGTGTTACACCGCTATTAATTGGGTATGTTTGTATATCGTCGGTATTTACAACAATAAGCTCTGCAGAGTTATAAATACTTAGTTTTGAGTCAATATAAGCCTGGTAACTATCGTATCGATCAAGGTGATCCTCCGACACATTAAGTACAGTCGCACTAATTGGCTTTAAGCTCGTGGTGGTATCTAGCTGAAAACTTGATAACTCAAGTACATACACATCAAAATCATCACTAAGTAAATCAAGTACCGCAGTGCCAATATTTCCACCTAATGCAACTTTGTAACCGGCTTCTTTTAGTACTTCATAAGCAAGTGTAACTACGGTTGATTTACCATTAGAGCCCGTTACTGCAACTACAGGTTTGGTGTTTATACGTGCAAATAATTCAACATCACCAATAACTTCAACACCGCTATTAATTGCGTGCGCAATAGCCGGTATTTTTAAGCTAAGCCCCGGACTTACAATAATTATATCGCTTGAGCTAAGTGCTGCGTCATCTAAATTACCAAAGTGCGTATTTAGCATTGGTGCATGCTCTTTTAGCCAATCAATCCCTGGTGGGTTTGCTCGGCTATCAACTACTTTGGGTGTAAAGCCTTGAGATAATAAAAAACGCACAATGCCCAGACCGGTTACACCGAGTCCGAGCACTGTTATTTGTTTGCTTTTTATCTCGTTTAAATACTGCATTTATCGAATCTTTAATGTCGCAAGGCCAGCAAGTACTAGCACAATAGAAATAATCCAAAAACGCACAATAACACGCGGCTCTGGCCAACCTTTTAATTCGTAATGATGATGGATTGGTGCCATTCTAAAAATTCGTTGCCCTCGCAGTTTATACGAACCAACTTGTAAAATTACCGACAATGCTTCCATAACAAACACACCGCCCATAATAATAAGCAGTAATTCTTGGCGAACTAACACAGCAATAATACCTAATGCACCACCAAGGGCTAATGAGCCTACATCGCCCATAAACACTTGGGCTGGGTAAGTGTTAAACCATAAAAAGCCAAGCCCGGCACCAACAATAGCAGTACACACAACTACAAGCTCACTCGCTAGTGGTAAATGCGGAATATGTAAGTAAGCTGAAAAGTTAATATTACCCGTTAAATACGCAATAATAGCCAGTGCAGAAGCCACTAAAATAGTGGGTACAATTGCAAGTCCATCTAGTCCATCTGTTAAATTTACAGCATTAGAAGTACCTACTATCGCAAAATACGTAAGTACTATGTAAAACAAACCTAATTGCGGTAATACATCTTTAAAAAATGGTACAACTAACGATGTTTCAGAAGCTTGTGCGCTGGTAAAGTACAATGCAGTAGCCACAACTAGCGCAATTACCGATTGCCAAAAGTACTTCCACTTAGCAATTAAACCTTTAGGGTCTTTACGAATAACTTTACGGTAGTCATCAACAAAACCAACAATACCTAACGAGCCAATTACAAACAGTGTTGCCCATACATACTTATTCGATAAATCAGCCCACAGTAATGTACTGGTAAAAATAGCCGCTAAAATAAGTAAGCCACCCATAGTCGGTGTACCTGACTTAGATAGATGCGATTGTGGACCGTCATCACGAACTGTTTGACCTATTTGCATACGCTGCAAGCCACGGATTAATTTAGGACCTAAATAAAGAGACATAACCAACGCAGTTAAAATACCTAAAATAGCACGGAGCGTTAAATACGAAAAAACATGAAAACCACTAAAATATTGTGTTAAATACTCAGCCAGCCAAACTAACATTATGATACTCCATTGATGGCTTGTTGCTGGCCATTAACTAAATCTGTTACTAATAATTCCATGCGAGAACTACGCGATCCTTTCACTACTATCGTTGTTTTTTTATTCACTTCATTAATACTCGTTTGTATTCTTTGTTGCATTTGCTCTCGACTCGAGAAATGGCGATTAGGTATTTCAAATACATCACTAGCATATTTACTCAATACACCTAACGTAAATAGCTCATCAATACCTTTTTGCAGTGCATATTCACCTACTTCTTGATGATATTTACGTGCATCTTCACCGAGCTCTCCCATGTCTCCGAGTGCTAAAATACGATGACCCTGCATATCGCTTAACAAATCAATAGCTGCCTTTACCGACTTAACATTGGCATTGTATGTATCATCAACTACGGTAAGTAAATCAGATACTTCAATTAAATTTACACGACCTTTTACATCTCCCATAGTGGCAAGTGCATTGGCTATGTCTTCAAGAGTTACATCAAACTCGCTAGTTAATGCGGCTGCAATAAGCGCGTTACCAATATTATGTTTACCAGGCAATGCTAAAGTAACAGGGACCTGCTTATCTTTAGTACAAAGCGTAAAGCTTGCGCGAGCGTTGGCATCAAGTGTTATATCTTCTGCCCAAATATCGAGTTTTTCGGTTGTTGAAAAGCGCTTAACATCACGCCCTTTAAGTTTATCTAACCAATATTGACTAAATTCACTGTCACAATTAACAATGGCGACACCATCGCCTTTAAGACCATCAAAAATCTCACCTTTTGCTTTCGCGACCCCCATCAAACTACCAAAACCCTCTAAGTGGGCTGCAGCTACATTACATACTACCGCTACATCTGGCTTTGTCATTGCTGTGGTATATGCTATTTCGCCTAAGTGGTTTGCGCCAAGCTCAATAACAGCAAAGCGATGTTGTGGCTCTAAGCGTAACAATGTTAGTGGCACGCCAATATCGTTATTAAAATTGCCTTTAGTAGCAAGTACATCACCGTGCACCGATAAAATTGCCGCACACATTTCTTTTACCGTGGTTTTGCCTACACTTCCTGTAATGGCAATTGTTTTAGGCGCAACTTGCGCCATAACTGCTGTGCCAATTACACCTAGTGCAATACGCGTATCGCTAACTATAAATTGTGGAATATCTACATCTACTTTATGCTGAACAATAACGCCAATAGCGCCCTTTTGTTTAGCCTCTGCTATAAATTTGTGACCATCAAAATTTGGTCCTTTAAGCGCTAAAAACACTTCGCCTTCGCATACTGTGCGAGTATCAGTATTTATATTTAGCACTTGTTGATTATCACCTTGATAATCGGTTGCTAGCACATTGGCTAACCAATCAAAATCCATTGGGATCATGCTTGAGTCCCTCTTACTGCTTTTTTTAGTTGTTCTTGTATATAACGGCGATCACAAAAATCGATGCGCTTATCGCCTATTATTTGATAATCTTCGTGACCTTTACCTGCAATCAAAATCACATCATCTGCCGTTGCATTTTCAATGGCGTAGCTAATTGCTGTGGCTCTATCTGCTTCTAAATGCGCTTTTTCAGGATGTGTTAAACCGCCAGCTACATCAGCAATAATATCATTCGGGTTTTCTGAGCGAGGGTTATCACTTGTGATAATTATTTTATTCGCATTTTGCTCTGCGGCTTGTGCCATTAATGCCCGTTTACCTTTATCTCTGTCGCCACCACAACCAAACACACAACTAACTCCACCTGGCACATGTTGCTGCAATGCTTGTAATGCAAGTGCAAGTGCATCTGGAGTGTGTGCGTAATCAACAACACACGTTGGCATATTTGCTTGGCTAAATGATTGCATTCGCCCAGCAACTGGTTGTAATTGCGCGCAACCAGCAATTAACTGCTCAAGCGAATAACCTAAACCTAATAATGTGGCAATAGCCGCAGTCAGGTTGTATAAGTTAAATTCCCCAAACAATGGAGATTTGATTGCAACATCACCCCAGCTTGTAGTTAATTGCGCCGAAATACCTTCACTTGAATATTTAACGTCAGAAAAATATACAAATTTCGCATTTTTAGGAGGCAGGCTTTTACGCCCGTAACAAATAAGGTTCTCAAAATCATATTTTTCAAGCCATTGCTCAGCTTGAGAATCGTCTTGATTGAGTACTACAACCTCTGGCTCAAAATCACGAAACAGCATTAGTTTAGCGTCACCATAACTTGCCATATCACCGTGGTAATCTAAGTGATCGCGAGAAAGGTTTGTAAATACAGCGGCTTTAAATTCACACTTTGCAACACGGTGCTGCACTAAACCATGGGATGATACTTCCATCGCCACTAGTTTTTTATGTTGCGAGCTTAAGTCACTTAAAATGTGTTGTAAGTCGACCGTAGAAGGTGTGGTATTAATAAGCGGAATTAGGCTATCGGGATGCCCATAACCTAGTGTGCCAATAATAGCTGATTCAGTACTACAAAATTGCGCCAAATGGGCAATCATTGCAGTGGTCGTCGATTTACCATTAGTTCCAGTTACACCAATTAAATCAATATTCCGACTTGGTTGATTGTAAAAACGACTAGCCAATTCTGGCAGTTTTTTATCAAGCTCTGTTACTAAAAACAGTGGTTCAAAATTTGTTTCAAACTCACATAATCTATCAGCTATGATAGCTATTGCGCCATTTTCAATTGCTTTGGCAATAAAGTGCCCGCCATCTAATTCATGACCTTTAATTGCAACAAATACATCGCCAGGGGTTACTTCACGGCTATCTAGACGCAAATGCTTAACCTGTTGCGAGGGTGCATCTATTTCGATGTATTTTAAAATATCCTTTAAATCACGCATCGTTATCTTTACCTTTTACGTACGCAACCTCTTCCTTGTCTGGCGCTACGTTTAATATTCTTAATGCGTTAGAGATGATTTCTGCAAATGCAGGTCCCGCAGTGGCACCTCCATAGTACACATCACCGCCTGGCTCATTAATCATAACTACCACTGCTAAACGAGGATTACTCGCCGGTGCTACACCTGCAAAATAACCTACGTATTCATCACCATAACCACCAGCAACAGCTTTTTTAGAAGTACCTGTTTTGCCCGCTGCACGGTAACCATCAACTTTTATATTTCGTGCAGTACCGTCTTTTTCAAACACACTTTCCATCATGCTTACTACGGCTTCTACGTCTTTTTGCTTAAAAATGCGTTCGCCTTCAGGCACACTATCTTGTTTTAAAATAGTCAAAGGGCGATTAACTCCACCTGCACCTAACATGGTATAAAAACGTGCCATTTGAGCAGTACTTACCGAAATAGCATACCCGAACGATAAGGTCGCAATTTCAAAGTCAGACCAACGACGGTTTGGATAAAATAATCCACTACTTTCGCCCACCATGCCCGTACCTGTGTCACTTCCAAATCCTACTTTTTGATATAAACCGACTAAGTAGTCTTTAGGTACAAGTTGCGTCACTTTCGCAACACCCATGTTTGAGGAATACTTTAATATTTCACGTAAGGTTAGTTCGCCATGGTTACGAGTATCTCGTACTAGGCTTCCGCCTAAACGCATCCAACCTGGGTAGGTATCAATTGTGTCATCTGCTTTAATTGCGCCGTAGTCTAGCCCAGCTAAAATGGCTAGTGGCTTAACAGTTGAGCCTGGTTCAAACAAATCGGTAATTGCGCGATTACGGCGCTTGTGAGGAGCTGCATCATTTAAATTATTAGGGTTAAATGATGGGCTATTAACCATTGCAAGTACTTCACCAGTTTTAACATCAACCACCATGGCCGATCCCGATGTCGCTTTATAAGTAAGTACAGCAGATTTTACTGCTTTGTAAGCAATACCCTGAATACGTTGATCAATACTAAGCTGAATACTTTCGGGCTCTACACGCTCACGTTCATCGAGTACTTCTACCTCACGCCCTTGTGCATCTTTACGAATAGTACGACGGCCTTCTTCGCCCGTTAATGCATTTTCATAAAGCTTTTCAATGCCTTCTATTCCTTTGCCATCAATATTGGTAAAGCCAATAACATGCGCAGTAACTTCACCAGCAGGGTAATAACGTTTAGATTCATCTAATAAGTGAATACCCGGTAAGCGCAAATCAGCAATGTAATTTGCGACGGCAGGTGTAACTTGGCGTTTTAAATACACAAAACGACGAGTAGGATCATCTAAAAGTCGAGTATTTATTTTTTTAGGATCAGTGCGTAAAACATCGGCAAGTTCACGCCAACGTAGATCATTTTTATAATAAAGCGCAGTGCGTTTATCAAGCTCAACTGCGTTTTCAGCTAAAGACACTTGATCTTCGCCATCTTTGCGCGCTTGTTTAACCACTTTAGAAACAAGTGACTTACGCAATGCTTTAGGATCAGCATACACACTTACTACAGGTACACTAACAGCAAGTTCTTTACCGTTGCGGTCAAAAATCATTCCGCGTTGCACATGAAGTTTTTCGACACGTACAGTTCGCTTGTCACTCTCCGAACGCGCCTTATCTGGTTCAATTACTTGTAAGTAAGCAGCTCGAGATACCAGTGTTACAAACACCATAAACACAACGCCACACACCAACATAAAGCGCCATGTGATTAAATTATTTGCTGGTTTTTTGCCTCGAGTTCTCATTGTAATACTATTACCTGTTCATCTTGGCTTGTTGGCCGTTTCATTTTTAGCTGCGATATAGCCACTTCTTCAATGCGCGCATGCTGCGAATAAAATTCTTCTTCAACTAATAAATAACGCCACTCTAAATCAAGCTCATCACGCTCTTCTAATAACGTGTCTTGCTCAATTAGCTGCCCACGAGCAAGATGAGTTGTTTGTACAACCGTTAAACTTGAAGCGAATATCACAACCAACAAAACCGAGGTAAGCTTGTTAGCTCCCAGGCCTTTAATTATTTCAAAGAATAAATTGGGTGGTTGACGATGATTCGCTTTATTACTCATCCAAGCCTCTGTGCAATCCTAAGTACTGAACTACGAGAACGTGGATTACGCTGAACTTCTGCAGCACTTGGTTTAATTGCTTTACCCACTGCTTTTAACGTCAAATTTTTATTTATTTGTGCATCAGTTAAAGGTAAACCTCTAGGTAAAATCTCTCCCCGACTCTGTTTTCTAATAAATTGTTTTACGATACGGTCTTCTAATGAGTGGAACGAAATAACCACTAAACGCCCACCTGGCTTTAGTACTTTAACTGCGGACTGCAATGCAGTTTGAATCTCTTCGAGCTCGCTGTTTATGTAAATACGAATAGCCTGAAAGGTACGTGTAGCTGGATGTTTAAATTTATCTTTTACTGGTACCGCTTCGTCAACTAAATCAGCAAGCTGCTTTGTAGTTGTGATTGGTGTGTGTTCACGTATTTCGAGTACTTTATGCGCAATACGTTTGCCAAACTTTTCTTCGCCCAGCTTTTTAATAACATGGGTTATATCATCTAGTTCAGCTTCGGCTAACCATTGTGCTGCACTGCGACCCGAAGTAGGATCCATGCGCATATCAAGTGGGCCATCTTTCATAAAGCTAAAACCACGTTCGGCATCATCAAGTTGTGGCGACGACACACCAATGTCTAATAAAATACCATCTACTTTGCCAATGAGATCGTTTTGCTCTGCTACTTCGTAAAGTTTTGAAAAGCGAGAGTGTGCAATTGCAAAACGCGGGTCATCAGCAAACTTTTCAGCTGATTGAATAGCTTGTGGATCCTGATCTATTGCTTGCAGGCGTCCTTCGTCACCAAGGCGCGCTAAAATTTGGCCTGAATGACCACCACGTCCAAAAGTGCCATCCATGTATATGCCGTCTGGCTTAATTGCAAGGGCATCTATGGTCTCGTCCATCAAAACGGATACGTGTTCAAATTGCGCTGTCATTAGCTATTATTTGCCTTTTTATTGTGCTGTTAGTTAAAGTGTAAAGTTATCTAAAATTGGGTTTGGCTCAAAAGCACCAAGTCTTTCTAGCTCAGTATCTTGACGCATCTGTTCGCTCCAACGCGCCTCGTCCCATATTTCAAATTTATTCATCAAACCAACCAGCATGATTTTTTTGCCAAGTTCTGCATGTGCGCGCAATGAAGGCGCTAACAAAATTCGACCATTTTTATCAAGTTGATATTCAGTAGCATTCCCGAGCAACATACGCTGCATTCGACGGGCTCGTGGATCCATATTAGAAATTTTAGCTAAGCGATTCTCTATTTCTTGCCACTCAGCTAGTGGATATAACCATAAACAGGGCTCATTTAATGCAACGGTACAGATCACTGTTCCCTGATCTTCAGATAACAAGGATTCTCGGTACTTAGTGGGTACCGCAAAGCGTCCTTTATCATCCAAACTCAGCGAACTTGCGCCACGAAACATAAAAAGCCTATTTTAAAATTATTTTAATCAACATTCGATTAATTTGATCCAATTTGATCCACTAAAAACCACTTTTCACCACAGTGCTCCAGTTTATGGCTTGACAAGCCTTTTTGTCAAGTAAGCTGACCAGCTTTAACAAGTCCCAAAGCTAGAAAAAATAAGGGTTTAAGCAAAGCGATTGAATTACGTGGGAAAAAGTGGAATAACAACGCAGAAAAAACTTTTCTCGCTTTTGATAACTTCTTGTTTACAAGCTCTGCTTACTGAATAAACAGTGAATATTTATAAATTTTTAACCCTTTTTCACTATTTTGTAAAATTTACCCAGATAGGTAGTAATAGTTACGATTTATTTTTAATTACAAAATATAAAAAACGGGAAGTAAAAATAAAAACTAATATAATCAATAAACTAAAATTAAAAACATATTTGGATCAGTCATTGCATATCTAAAATCACTATTTAAATATTTTAATTTATTAAGGATTGATTATGGCTACTGCAACAAATACTAAATCGACTGTACCTACAGATGCGAAGTCTGAGATTAAGCAAACAAATAGTGAAGCACCTTTGACCGATAAGGCCACATCAGCTGCACACGATGCAGTGGATGCTCTATCTGGAAAAGCTGCAACAGCAGAAAGTAGTATGAGAAAAGGGGCGTCTAGTTCAGCTGAAGCATTAAGCGAAAAGCAACTTATTGCTCGTGAAAAGCTAAGTGAGTGTACAGCAAAAACACGCGCCTTTGCCTCTGAAAATCCATTAGCAACTGCAGGTATCGCCTTTGCTGCGGGCATGCTTATTACATCGTTATTTCGCCGTAAGTAACTTGTGATGGATAACTCGCAAACAAACGCAACCAAGGATGGTAACGCGCAAAACCAAACCACTGATCATGAAAGCCAAAAGGACGATTGGCAAGATCACATTGCAAAGCTTTTAGAATATTCAAAGCAACTCAAGGACGATTACCAAACTCAAGGAAAGATCACCCACCAGCTTGCTAAAGCTGAATGGAGGTTATCGCTTAGATCGCTTGCATTGATCACCATATTTTTGGGCTGTTTTGCCAGTGGTTTAGTTTTGTTGTGGGCGGGAGTTTTAGGTGCTGTTGGATATGGTATATACGATTTATTTGGATCGGTATGGCTTGGTATCGCAACAGCCACTTTATTGCAAGTCGCTTGCTTAGCATGGCTTTGGAAAAACACTGTTTATTTAAGTAACAAGATTGGTTTTAGTAAAACGCTAAAAAGCTTAAAGCAGCTACTTAATTTGTGAGAAGACTTGGATCTGTTGACCTCCCATGATTAAAATTCGTTCTCTCTAGAGGCAGTTTAATTGCGGCGCGAGGTTGTAACCTAGTGGGCTCGGTAACTCCTCTTGCGTTACCCTACTGGCTTTCATCCATGTAAGAACAAGTGAAAACCGAGTAAGTAACAAAGAGTAAATTGCCCAAAGGGCAGCGCACGTCTTGCCCTTATGCTGCGTTACTACCTATTTATGGGGAGCAACCACACTACATAGGCTCTGCCTTGCTTAATAACCAAACATGCTACTGTAAATTTAACCTCAAAAGATAAACGGGCCTATTGTGTTAGTAAATCATTTAATTAAAGCACCTAATGAGAATGTTCAACTTTTAAGTAAACAAATGGATGTGCGCAGCGAATTGAAACGACAGCATCATGCTGCATTTCAATATAGGCTAAAGCGTTTCGCTGCAACTAAAGTAGGATTAACCAGTGCATTTTTAGCTGGTGTAGCAGTTCAAGCGGGTAAAAACGAAACGGGGCTAGTCAAAAAATATGGCTGGCTTGTTAGGCTACTCGCTTAAAAGTAAATATTTCTACCGTGATCAGATAAATAATTTATTTCAGGACCACTCGGCACTACCTGCGTTGGGTTGATCATTGTGTGGCTAAAGTAGTAATGACGTTTAATATGATAAAAATCAACCGTTTCCGCTATCCCTTTAACCTGATATAACTCTCTAAGGTATCCGCTTAGTGCAGGGTAACTTTCAATCGTGCGCAAATTACATTTAAAATGACCAACGTACACGCTATCAAACCGAATTAGAGTAGTGAATAGTCGCCAATCTGCCTCTGTGAGTTCATTTGCGGCTAAATAACGCTGCTTACTCAGTATGTTTTCTATTTTATCGAGTGCTTTAAATACATCGTTAAATGCCTCTTCATAAGCATTCTGGGTTGTTGCGAAGCCCGTACGATAAACTCCATTATTGATATTTGGATAAATCAGCGCGTTTAATTCATCAATTTTTGGTTTTAATACATCAGGATAATAATCATCTTTGTTACCTGTTAATTCATCAAACGCACTGTTAAACATGCGTATGATGTCAGCAGACTCATTGCTCACAATTTTATTGAGCTTTTTATCCCACAATACAGGAACTGTCACTCGCCCTGAATACTCAGCATTATTTTTTGTATAAACCTGATGTAAGTAATTACTGTTAAATAAAGTATCGCCAGTACTGTTATTTTGAGTGTCAAACGCCCAACCACTATCAAGCATGTCAGGGCTAACAACCGACACGGTAATCAACTCTTCTAGTCCTTTTAATGTTCTAAATATAAGCGTTCTGTGCGCCCAAGGACATGCCAGCGATACGTATAAGTGGTATCTGTTAGCTTGGGCTTTAAACCCAGCATCACCAGTAACACCGGTTCTGCCATCCGCCGTTATCCAATTGCGTAACTGCGCAGCTTCACGTTCAAATTTACCATTACTTGAATCTGTGTCGTACCACTTATCTTGCCATTTGCCGTTAACTAATAATCCCATAAAATTCTCCTAAAAATATTGTTAAATATTACCAAAATCACCATTTTTATAATCGCGTACTGCTTGCTGTATTTCAGCTTGAGTAGTCATTACAAATGGACCCATATGAGCAATAGGCTGATTTAGTGGGTCACCTGCTAAAACCAAAATACCGGCACCTTGTAAAGAACTAATATTAATATCGCTGCCAGGTTCTAAAATAAGTAACTTACCTGCTGGTATTGTTTGATTATCGGCTGTGATCAACGAGCCACTGTGAATATAGATCATTACTTTTTGCTGGCTCAGAGATGCTAAATACATGCTTTTTTCTGCAGGTAATGTGATATCTGCAAGTGCAGCGTTAGCAGCTAAACTTTGCAAACTACTTGTAAGTATCTCATTTTCTAACTGCCACGATCCTGCAAGTGCTTTGAACGTCACGCCTTGTGTGTTTGTAAAGCTCGGGGCTGGATTTTGTGTAGTGTCTTGATAACGTGGATCACGCATTTTATCCAAACTTGGCATATTGATCCAAATTTGAAATCCATGCAGACCATCTAAAGTGTCTGCAAGTGGCATTTCACTGTGCATTACCCCCCTACCTGTACTCATCCATTGTACATCGCCTGATCTAATCGCTTTCTTGTTACCCATTTGATCTCGATGTTCAAAGCCTCCTTTTAGAATATAAGTAAATGTTTCAATTCCTCGGTGAGGATGCTCAGGAAAGCCTCCTATGTAATCTTTTTTATTATCTGATTTAAGTTCATCAATCATTAAAAACGGATCTAAATACTTTCCATCAAACCCTGGTATTCGACTAATATTTACCCCATCGCCATCTTGAGTTGCATAGGCTGTAAGTACTTTTAATATTTTCATTTTTAACTCACTTTAAAGAATAAGTTGATGGAGTTATTAAATCATCCATTAAACAAAACAACTATGTCTTTAAATCGAGCTTAACATTCTAAAAAATAGACTATAATGCTTTATTGGTTATATTTTCAACCTTATAATTACTATGGTTATTTGGAGCTAATTTAGTTACAATTCTTATTGCAAAATACAAAACTAAGGAATAGTTATTTTTACTTATTCTCTCAAACATCAGCTTTATCGCTTGTTAATATTACTTAGCATTCCGGGCACCGCTTTGATTGTTTTTACATTGCTGTTTGAACGTGCTCATTCAATAGAGCAAAGTGAAGACAAGGTAACAAGTATTGCAAAGCACTTCATTTCTCAGCAAAAAAACTTAATTGATGATATTGATCGTTTAGCTAGTTATTTAGCTAAAGAGGAAAGTAATAAAAATAACTTAGCAACAACCTGCCCAAACTACTTTAATCAATTTAGAGCTATTTATCCGCACGTTGCAAATATTGGTATTGTTAATCAACATGGCGTTGTTATTTGCACAACAAATGGATTAGCTAAAGCGATAAATGTTGCAGATCGCCCATACTTTCAAAATGCTTTAAAGAGTAACCAGTTATCTGTAGGTTACTTTCAACACGATAGAAGCCTAGAAAAAAACACGCTTAACTTTGCCCTGCCCATCACTAATAAAAATAATATAACCCAAGGTGTTATTGTTATAGTGGTAGCACTTGATTGGTGGAACAATGCTTTTAATGATATTGAACTACCAGTAGGCTCTATTGCAGCAATTGCTGATGCAAACGGTAAAATTTTAGCCCGCTATCCGCCAGATTCTGCTGCAGTGGGAGAAAATATTACCCAAACTTTACTGGCAACCGATTTCTCTGTAGATAATACAACATCAACAATAATAAATTCTAATGGTGGTGAAACTCGTATATTTCATCACTCTGTAATTTATAGCGATCCGAGTAATAATAGTTTAAACATACATATTGCACTCCCTATAACTAATGCTTTAAATCAGATAAATAATAATTTTTTTATAGCACTCGGTATATTTATTTTGTCATTGTTGGCAATGACCCTAATTGCACGTAAATTACTTAAAACCAGTATTATTGACCCTATTAACAACCTAACGAATGCAACCGATGTGTTAGCTAAAGGCGCAATGCCCGAGCAGCAAGTTCAGCCTAATAGCCCAGAACTAAACACACTTTATCAACGTTTTAAATCAATGGCGCAAACTCGACTCACCGCAGAGGCTAACTTAAAAAATAAGCACGATGAACTAACGAGCTTACTTAATACGCTACCAGATAGTTACGTTAAGATTAATAGTCAGGGTGATATTCTTAATATTACGGGTCAATTCAAGCCTCAAGTAAATCCAAACAGTATTGAAGTTCCTCACTTAACATCAATACTCTCACAAGCTAATGTTCACCTTTTATTGGCGCAGTTGCCTAAACTAGATGTGTCGAATAATTTAGAGTTTACGCTCGAAAAATCAGATCCAAAGCGTAGTTTTGAAGCACGTATTAGTGCAATGCAAAACAATAATGAGTACGTGGTTGTACTTCGCGATATAACACAGCGAAAAGCAAATGAAGAGGCGCTCCATCTTGCCTCATTAGTTTATAACAACAGCAGTGAAGGTATGGCAATAACCGATGCTAATGGCATTATTTACGATGTTAACCCTGCTTTTTGCAAAGCTACTTTATATAATAGAGAAGAAGTTGTTGGTCAATCGTCTGCTATTCTTTCATCGGGAAAACACGATAAGAGTTTTTATAATAAAATGTGGTCTGAACTAAAACAGACTGGTCGCTGGCAAGGCGAAGTTATTAACCGTAAAAAAAGCGGTAAGCTGTATACAGAATTACTCACTATCGATACGATTTACGATCAAAACAACATAGCAATTCGTCGTATCGCTATATTTACAGATCTAACAGAAAAAAAACAAGCTAACGAAACTATTTGGCGACAGGCACATTTTGATCATTTAACCGATCTACCTAACCGATTAGAATTAAAAGAGCGATTAAACAAACAACTTTTAAATGTAGATAGCAGTAATAACCAACTCGTTATTATGCTTTTAGATATTGATCACTTTAAAGATATTAATGACACTTTAGGTCATCATTACGGTGACAACTTACTAAAGTTAGTATCGCAGCGCATTGTGCAGTCGGCAAAAAATGCTGAATTTGTAGCGCGTATTGGTGGCGATGAATTTGTTATTGTGTTTAACCACATTAAAAGTACACGCCATATAAATCAAATAGCCAGTAACATTTTACTTAGCTTATCTTCAGCTTTACATATTGAAAAAGAAGAGTTTTTTATTAGTGCAAGTATAGGTATTGCATGTGCGCCTAACGATGGTGAAAATACCGAGCAACTTTTAAAAGCCGCCGATCAGGCAATGTATAAAGCAAAAAGCAACGGGCGTAACGGTTTTGAATTTTTCTCTGCTGATATGCGCGAACATGCACAAGCCCGTATGTTGCTATTAAAAGATTTAAGAAGTGCAATTGAGCAAGAGCAGTTTGAGTTATTTTACCAACCCATTGTTGCTTTAAATAACCTACAAATTCACAAAGCAGAGGGATTGATTCGTTGGCAACACCCAAACAAAGTCTTAATCAGCCCTATTGCTTTTATTCCACTTGCTGAGGAAACCAGACAAATAAATGCAATTGGTCAATTTGTGTTTGCTCAAGCCTTACAAACATTAAATGACATAAAAAAACTCACAGATAATACTTTTCAAATAAGTGTAAACGTATCTCCCGTACAACTATCAACCCCCGATAGCGGTATAGATGACTGGTACGCAATGCTAAAAGCAGCAAAACTACCCGCCTCTTCAATTGTGGCTGAAATAACCGAAGGTTTAATGGTTAACCCTGAAGCGTTAACGCAAAGACGCCTAAAAGAAATAGTAAAATCAGGAATGCAACTTGCTCTTGATGACTTTGGTACAGGGTACTCATCGCTTGCTTACTTACAAGAAATGGATACCGACTACTTAAAAATAGACAAGCGCTTTGTTGATAATATTCAAGTTGGTAGTCAAGAACTCGCGCTTTGTGAAGCAATTATAGTAATGGCGCATCAACTAGGTTTAAAAGTAATTGCTGAAGGTATTGAAACCAAATTACAAATGCAATTATTACTCGATGCAGGATGCGACTATGGTCAAGGTTACTTATTTTCTAAGCCTCTAAATAAAAGTGACTTTATGACACTTTTAACTGATAAAAAAGTTATTCGTTCTAAATAATTAGACAAAAAAAACACTGTTACGCAATAAATAGTCCATCTATGCGGTCAAGTAATGCAATCAGATAGAAAGTAGTGACAGGATTTTGAAATGGCAAAAGCAACATTAGAGCAATGGCGAATGTTTAAAGCGGTTGTAGACCACGGTGGGTTTGCAGGTGCAAGCGCTGCAGTACATAAAAGCCAATCAACCGTGCATCATGCTGTGCAAAAGCTCGAAGGCGCCTTGCAAGTAAAGTTGCTTGAAGTAAAAGGTCGTAAAGCATTTTTAACCGATAATGGTAAGCTCATTTTACGCCGTGCAGAGTTTTTAATTGAAGAAGCAAGTAAAATAGAGTCAGTAGCAAGTACCTTAAGTGAAGGTATTGAAAGCACATTAAAAATTGCGGTTGATGAAGTATTTCCGCATTCTATTTTATACCAAGCACTTGCTAAAACGAGCGAGCTTTATCCGCTGCTAAAAATTGATTTAATCGAAAGTGTGCTAACCGGTGCAAACGAGTTACTAAACAATGCTGTAGTTGACTTAGCTATCTCATCTATCCCTGTTTATGGCATTAGTTGCACCAAACTTTGTGATATTGAGTTTGTTGCCGTAGCTCATAAAGATCATCCATTGCACCAACGAGTGGAGCAATTAAATTTTCATGATTTAAAACTTCACAGGCAAATAGTAGTTAGAGATTCAGCAACTTACACCAGCCACAATGAAGGATGGCTTGGTGCCGATATGCGCTGGACAGTTAGCCACTTACGTAACTCTATTGATATGGTAAGCCAAAACTTAGGTTATGCATGGCTCCCCTATACACAAATATCGCACCTAATAGAAGATCAAACATTAAAAACGCTAAATTTAGAGCAAGGCACAACTCGCACTCTTAATTTATATTTAATGTGTAACGATATAGATAGACTAGGTCCTGCTGCCCAAGAGTTTAAAGAGCAATTAATTGCTTTAACTAATTCGTAATTAATACGCTAATTTAAATTAGCGTATTTTTTTACCTAATACGCTTTAAATTAATTATTTTTAACATCGAGATGATCGGCAACGTAAGCGCCTCTATGACCTCTTTCTTTAGATGGACCAATTGTGCTATCTATTGCAGTTTGCTGCTCTGTAGCAGCATTAGTAGAAGCACCTAGAATAACAATATAAGCACTTATATAAAGCCACATAAGCATAATAACAACACCACCTAGCGATCCGTAGGTTTCGTTGTAACTTGAAAAACGCGACACGTAAAATGAAAAACCAATCGAAGCAACAATCCAAAGCACGGTTGCAATAGACGATCCCATCGTGATCCAGCGCCACTTAGCTGGTTTACGATGTGGTGCATATCTGTATAAAAGTACTAATGCAAAATTAAAAGTAAATGCCAGCAATGGCCATGAAATAAGCTTTATAAGTAAATCAACTTCTTCTTGTAAACCTACCAAGTTGAGAACAATCGGTAAAATACCAATAATCAATAACGCAAAAATAGACACAACAATAGCGCCTACCGAAAACAAAAATCGAACCAATTGCGCTTGAAAAAAAGATCGCTTTTCATATTCACGGTAACTAATGTTACACGCAGTAATTAATGCTTGGCTTCCCTTTGAGCTACTCCAAATAGTTAATACTAATGTACCCAAAGCACTCATACTTAAGCTTGCGTTTGAACTTTGGGCAAGGCTCGAAACTTGCGATAAAATAAGCTCTCGTGTGCTATCGGGTAATAACGTAACAAATTGACTTAAGTGCTCATTTATATCAATAGGAGATGCAAAATAGGCATAAACTGATACTAATGCAGCAATTGCCGGAAAAATAGCAAGTAGAGCATAAAATGCCACACCTGCAGCAACAAGCGATAAATTGTCTTCATCCATTTGTTTAAAAATACGTTTAGCAATATCCCACCAACCCACAGCAGGAATACTTATAGGTTGTGTAGCTTGCTGCCCTCGCTTAGCTTCTTTCATTCTAAACCTCAAAATTTGTATTATGTTATTACAGCAAAATATTTGCCAAGTTAAATAAAGCGTTTGGTATCAAACTTGCTAACATTTAACTATAAGTGACTCTAACACGGAAGATAAGCCATGCTCACTACTCTACAAAGCAGCCTAGCACTAAATAATACAGCACCAACAACTGAAATAATTAGAGTTGACACACTTTCGTGGAATTTCTTTTATGATCAAGGCGTGCAATTACTTCACGCAATAGCGCAAATTTTACCCACACTTTTACTTGGTATAATACTTTTAGTACTCAGTTACTTAATTGCAGGACCACTTTCTCGATTACTTATTAAACCCATTGATTACATGACCGACAGTAAACTTGTTCATCTCGTTATAAGGCGCAGCATAAGCACCTTAATTATTTTATTAGGAGTGTATTTATTTTTACGTTTAGCAGGGCTTACTCAATTTGCTGTTGCCATTATGAGTGGGACTGGGTTAATCGGTTTAATACTCGGCTTTGCTTTTAGAGACATAGCAGAGAACTTCATCGCCAGTTTATTATTGAGTGTACAAAGACCTTTTAAAATTGACGATGTCATTGAAGTAGATGGCCGATTAGGTATTGTTAAAAAAGTAACCGCAAGAGCAACCACGCTTGTTGATTACGATGGCAATCATATTCAAATTCCTAACGCGACTGTGTATAAAAATACCATTAAAAACCTAACTGCCAATCCAAAAATGCGCGGTAAAGTAGTAATTGGTATAGGCTACGATAACGACATACGCAGCGCACAAACTCTCGCCCTCGATATTGCGAATCAACAAAACGCGGTGCTTATCGACCCGCCGGCACAAGTACTAATAAAAAACTTAGGCTCCTCAACAATTAACTTTGTTTTGTATTTTTGGGTTAATAGTGAACAGCACAGCCCATTAAAGGTAGGCTCACAACTTATGCGAGAGCTTGTGAATGAGTTTACAAAACAAAATATTAGTATGCCTGATGACGCACGAGAAAGAATTATACTCACAGCCCCTAACGACAGTATTTCTAGTTCAGAGCAAAAACAGCCATCTCAGAGCAAAAACAAAAAGAGTGAAACAATTGATCAAACTAAAACGCTTGATGATGTAAGCAGCGACACCGATGAAATACGCGAACAAGCAGAGCAATCACGCGATCCAGAACAAGGAAAAAATATTATTTAAGGATGGCTTAGATTATATATAACTAAAATTTAGACACAAAAATTTAGACACAAAAAAGCCCGCAGCGTTAACTGCGGGCTTTTTATTGAATGAGTGAGTCAGCCGTATAAGCCGGGTTTTGTCCTTTCCGAAGAAAGTGATAATCATTCGTCTAGGCCATAAATCGCTCTATGGCTCAAGCAACCTACCCGGTTCCAACGTGGGCCACGCCATAAGGAACCCTATTTGGTCTTGCTCCGAGTGGAGTTTACCTTGCAACCGACTATTACTAGCGGCCCGGTGCGCTCTTACCGCACCCTTTCACCCTTACCAATCCGAAGATTGGCGGTCTCCTCTCTGCTGCACTTGTCGTGGGCTCACGCCCCCCAGCCGTTAGCTGGCACTCTGCCCTATGGAGCCCGGACTTTCCTCCCCCTGATCATTTTCGTCACAGGCAGCGATCATCTTGGCTGACTCGGCGCGCAGTATACATGAGGCAAATGCCAAGCGCAGTAAGATTTACTCTTTTTCTTCAATAATTGTTTTATACAGGGCGTTTTTCTTCATTCCAAAGTAATCTGCAACAATACCGCAGGCTTTTTTCATTGGCATTTCGCTTTCAAGTAGCGTCAGCATTTTGCGTGCTTCAGGCGGTACATCATCGACTAACTTTGGTTTACCAGGCAACATGAGTACTATTTCACCGCGTTGCTTAGTCGGATCATTAGTTAAAAACTGCTTTAACTCACTGACACTGCCATTAAAAAATGTTTCAAAGGTTTTAGTTAGCTCTTTAGCAAACACAACTTGTTGATCGTCACCGAGTGCATTAGCTAAATCGTCAAGGCTTGCCATAATGCGATGCGTACTTTCGTACATAATACTCGTCATACTTGAATTAACGGCTTCAATAAAAAAGTCTTGGCGAGCTTTACTTTTAGCGGGTGTAAAACCTAAAAATTGAAAACGGTCAGTTGGTAAGCCAGAGCAACATACTGCAGTAATTGCAGCGCACGCACCAGGTACAGGAGTTACATGGGCACCTTGTTCGCGGCACAGGTTTACAACTGCATAACCAGGGTCACTAATTAATGGTGTACCAGCATCTGAAACCAAAGCAATATTTAAACCCTGATTGAGCTGATCAATAATTTGTTGTGCTTTTTGCTTCTCATTGTGGTCATGTAATGCAAAGGTTTTAGCCTTAATACCAAAATGGCTAAGTAGCTTGCCGGTATGGCGAGTATCTTCAGCAGCTATTAAGTCAACTTGCGATAATGTCGCGATTGCTCGCTGACTTAAGTCGTCATAATTGCCAATTGGGGTGGCTACAATGTAAAGAGTGCCAATTTTCTGTGAATTCTCCTCATTTAACATTGAGGTCTCCTGCGTCAGTCAGTAATATAAGCAAATCGCGTTAACGTATTGGGAAATCATTGTGCGACTTAAACTAGTTAGTCTATTAATTATATTGTCAGGGTTATCGGCTTGTAGCACAACCGAAAAACCAACTAAAAACAGCGATAACTTCAGTAACAGCGCTAATGCACTAAAAAATCAGGCAACCAGTGCAGAATCTATTTACTTATTAGCTCAAAATCGCCAAGGTGCCGATAAAATACAGTTATTGTATAGCGCACGTGATGCAGCTATAACAGAGCAAAACTGGTCATTATTAGAGCAGATAGGTAGTGAACTTGAGCTAACGGCAAGTGTTGATCAAATTCAAAACCGCCTTTATATTGCATTTGCACAAAAACAACAAAACAAAAATGACCAAGCATTAGTTATTTTGCAATCTTTAGATGGTCAACTTACTCAACCTGAACATTTTGCTTGGCACCAGTTTTTAACAGCAAGCATTTATGCATCACAAAATTTTCCGAAGAAAGCTGCGCCTTATTTTTTTAGAGCCTCTGAAACAGCAACTAAAAACAATATGGAAATACCACAACTTAATCAAAGTTTGTGGGACAACTTAAAGCAATTATCATCTTATGCACTTGAACGCTTTAATCGCGGAACGGTTATTCAGCAAGGTTGGGTAAACCTTGCTTTATATCAACAAGTTTATGCAAACAGTGGGGTTGAATTAGATCAAGCCATTAATAATTGGCGTCGCCGTTATGTAGGTCATCCGGCGCGTAGTATTTTGCCTAAACAAGATGAAGCACTGACTGAATTGGCCCCTATAAATATTGAACGTTTAGTTGTAATGTTTCCTCAGTCGGGCCCTAATGAGCGCTTAGGTGATGCACTTAAAGCAGGCGTGTTAGCCGCTCTTGATAAACAAAATATCAATGAAACTATTTTTATTGATGAAAACCTAAGTACAGAAGAAATTGCAGCGCAGCTTGAACAAATAAAACCTGACTTTGTTGTAGGTCCTTTATTAAAAGTTAATATAGATAAACTCGCTAATGCTAAAACATTAATAGATACTCCTGCCCTACATTTAAATACCTTTGATGGCGACCGGGTTTCTTTGCAGCATTACTTTTTTGCGCTTAATCCTGAGCACGAAGTAGAACAAGCTTTAGAGCATTTTTTAGCAATGGGTTATCAAAAACCAATGCTATTAGCACCTAATAATGCTAACGGGCAACGTCTTGTAGACTATTTTAATTTACAATGGCAACGTTACAGTCAGACTAAACCACAGATTGGTTTTTACGATGATAAAAAAGATATGCCCAATACAATTACTAGCCTATTAGAAGTTGATAAATCAAAAGAGCGTATAAAAACTGTAAAAGCATTATTTAGACAAGAAGTAGAAAATGAAACACGCTCTCGTGGTGATATAGATGTTATTTATATTTTAGGTGATGCAATTGAAACACGTTTAATTAAGCCTTTTCTTGATGTTAATGTAAGTACGTTTTCAGACCGCATTCCACTTTATGCAAGTTCAAAAAGTCATAGTAAGCAGATAGACCGCACAGACAAAGGCGATTTAGATGGCCTATACTTTACAGAACTACCATGGATGCTTAACTCACAAATAAAACAGCAAGATTTGCGAGAGCAATACAATTCACTATGGTCAGATCAAGCTGATATAAGTCAACGCTTGTTTGCTATGGCCTATGACGCGGTATCAGTGCTACACGATATTAGGCAGTTAAGTGTTATGCCTAGCAGCCAATTTAGTGGCTTGAGTGGCAAATTATCTGTTAACAGTAGTGGGCACATTGAACGCACACTCGACTGGGCACAATATTCAAACCGCCGTATTAAACCTGTGCAGTTAAAAACACAGCGTCCGGTGCCTTTGTTTATGCAAACAGCGAGTGAAATACAAACTATAAATTAAACAAGGGGGCGACATGTCGTGGTTTAAAGAGCTGTGGCAAAATAGTCGTGAAAAAGGTCAGTATTATGAGCTTCAAGCGCAAAAGTATTTAATTACTCAAGGGCTAACGCCTATTGAAAGAAATTATTACTGCCCCTTTGGAGAGCTTGATGTCATTATGAAAGATGGCAACACTCTTGTATTTATTGAAGTTAAATTTCGTAAAAATAATGCTCGTGGTGGCGCTAATTACGCTTTAGGTCCACAAAAGCAAGCTCGGCTGAAACGCAGTATATATCATTATTTAGCGGCTAAAAACTTAACCAATCAAGCGCTAAGAATTGATTATGTAGCCATCACAGGAGACTCATCTCCTAATATTAATTGGCTTAAAAACGTATTTTAGGCGTAAATAACCTGAACTTTAGTTAAAGACTAAGTATAAATTATTGGTATTCCATGCAAGATACAATTAAAGAAATTTTTACAGAAAGCATTCAAGTACAAATAGCCGCCGGCGAAGTTTTACCTAGCGCACTTGAATCAGCCGCATTTACTATTGCGCAAAGTATGATCAACGGAAACAAACTAATTTGTTGTGGTACTGCAAATTGCCATATGCTGGCGCAACATATGGCGGGTGTATTAGTTAATCATTATGAAACTGAACGCCCTTGCCTACCTGCTATTGCTTTATCTCAAGAAAATATAAACTTGGGACAAACAAACCAAAGCGATGACCATGAAACTTTTGCTCGTCAAGTAAGGGCTTTTGCCCAACAAGGTGACTTACTTTTAGTTTTGGCAATTAATGGTAATGAAAAGCATATTATTTCTGCCGTTGAAGCCGCACTAACTAAAGATATGAAGGTCATAGTTATGGTTGGTGATGATGGCGGCGAATTAGTAGGTTTACTTGGTCCTAACGACGTAGAAATTAGAACACCTTCAAAGCGCCCTAGTCGTATTATCGAATCGCATTTAGTTAACTTACATTGTTTAAGCGAACTGGTTGATTTAACGCTTTTCCCTCAGGATGAAAATTATGTTTAAACGCTCTCTTATTGTTTTAGGCACGGTTGTATTATTACAAGGTTGTGCAGCAGCAGTTGTTGCAGGTACGGCAAGTGCAGTAACGGCTGCAAACGATCGTCGTACCATTGGCTCACAAATTGACGATAACAACATTGAAATAAAAGCCAGCATTGCTCTTAGTGAAGTAGAACGTATCGAAAAATTCACCCATATAAACGCTGTAAGCGTTAATGGCATTGTTTTACTTGTTGGTCAGGTTCCAAACCAAGAAATGAAAGACGAAGCTCAGCGAACGATTGAAGACGTTTCGGGTATTCGTAAAATACACAATCAGATTCGTATTGGTTCAAATATTGGTATTACTACACAAACTCACGACTCTTGGCTGACTTCTAAAGTTAAAGGGCAGCTACTTACCGCTAAAGATATCAGCAGTAATAACATTAAAGTGGTTACCGAAAACGCGGAAGTATTTTTAATGGGTCTAGTATCAGAACAAGAATCAAACCAAGCCGTAAATATTGCTCGCAATGTATCTGGCGTAGAACGTGTAATTAAAGTTTTTGAATATATGTAACCTCACCAACTCAGGTGATAATTTATAGTTAAGACGATTAATTTTCTAATTTAATGACTATAAACTTTAATGAGTTATTACAGACATAAAAAAACCGCTAATTAGCGGTTTTTTTTGGCACTTACATATTATTTAATAACACGTAAATGGGAGCCTTTTTTCTTTTCAGGCTTTTCTGGTGGTGTTTCATCAGTAAATTCACTTGATGAATCAACACTTTCAAGCTCTGGAGCAAAGTTGTCTTCGTCCTCTAAAAACTCATCTGCTGTAAAGACTGTACCTTCGCCATTTTCACGCGCGTATATTGCTAGTACTGCACCTAAAGGCACATAAACTTGCATTGGCTGACCACCAAAGCGCGCACTAAAGCTAAGTTGGGTAAGGTCTAACGAAAACTGAGTTACTGCTGAAGGACTTATGTTTAAAACAATTTGTCCATCTTGAACAAATTGCGTTGGCACTTGTACATTCGCAAATCCAGCGTCTACCACTAAATGTGGTGTGCATTCGTTATCCACTATCCAATCAAAGAAAGCTCGTAATAAATAAGGACGATTAGGCGTCATTATAAACGAATCTCACGCTCAGCTTCAGTTAAAGAAGCTTGGAATGACTCACGTTCAAATAAACGGATCATGTATTCTTTAAGCTCTTTAGAACCAGCACCATTAAGCTCAATACCAAATTCTGGTAAACGCCATAGTAATGGAGCTAAGTAACAATCTACTAAGCTAAACTCTTCACTCATAAAGTAAGGTGCTTCGCTAAAGATAGGTGCTACAGCTAGTAAAGCCTCTGTTAACTCTTTACGAGCTTGAGCTGCATCTGATGTGTTATTGATGATTTTTTCAGCAAGGCTGTACCAATCAGTATCAATACGGTGCATCATTAAACGGCTACGACCACGCATTACCGGGTAAACAGGCATTAGTGGAGGATGAGGAAAACGTTCATCAAGGTATTCCATGATGATGTTTGCCTGATATAAACCAAGCTCACGGTCAATCAGTGTTGGCACTGTACCGTAAGGGTTAATTTCGTGAAGTGCTTCTGGCAAGTTATCTTTTTCAGCCAAATGAATATCTACACTTACACCTTTTTCCGCAAGTACAATACGTACTTGGTGGCTATACATACAGTTAGCACCAGAAAAAAGGGTCATTACAGGGCGCTTATTGGCAGCTACGGCCATGCCTATACCTCCATTAAATAACTAAAACAGCAAAAGGGGCTTAAGCCCCTATTGCAAAATTACCTTTAAAAATGTTCAACTTAATGAACATCTCTCCAGTATTCTTTCTTAAGCATAAATGCCAAGATAAATAGGATAATTAAAAACCCTATTACCTTAATACCTAGCGCTTCCGATTCAAGACGTGAAGGTTCACCCACGTATTCAAGGAAGTTCGTTAAATCACGAGCCGCTTGGTCGTATTCATCTACGCTTAATTCACCCGTACCATCTGTTTCAGTAGCAATAACTTTAGTCACAGTGTGACCATGCTCTTCTACATCTTTAGTTATAGGCGTTGGTAAACCTTGTAGCTCTTGAAGAACGTGAGGCATACCTACCGATGGGAAAACAATGTTGTTAACCCCAAACGGGCGAGATTCATCTTTATAAAACGATTTTAAGTACGTGTAAATATAATCTGGTGATTTTACACGAGCAATTAGCGTTAAGTCCGGCGGAGCCGCACCAAACCAGTTTGCTGCATCGTCTTTTTTAATCGCATTTGTAATATGGCTACCTACTTTAGAACCGTCAAAAATCAACTGCTCTAAACCAACTTCTGTTGGGATACCGATATCACGAAAAGTACGTTCATAACGTTGATACTGCATTTGGTGACAACCAAGACAGTAGTTCATGAACAACTTTGCACCGCGTTGTAAAGATGGTTGATCAGTAAGGTCATTATTCGCTTCCATTAAAGGAACCGACGGACCTGCTGCCATAACCATGTTAGGCAACAAGTTTACTGATAAAGCAAATAAACCAATAATAAGCTTTTTCATCATTTCGTTAACCTCTCTGGCAATGGCTTAGTTTTTTCATTCTTACTGTATACAAACAACAGTACGAAGAACATAAAGTAAGTCACAGTACAGATTTGAGAAATAATCGTTTTCAAGTCAGTTTGTGGAGTTGCACCCACCCAACCTAAAAGAACGAAAGTAACTACAAAACCTGCAATGTTCCATTTATGAAAACCACAACGGTAACGAACCGATTTAACTCTACCGCGGTCTACCCAAGGTAATAACGCAAGTACCACAATCGATGCACCCATCGCCGCAACACCGATAAGCTTATCAGGGATTGCACGTAAGATTGCATAGAATGGCGTAAAGTACCAAACTGGGAAAATATGCTCAGGTGTTTTAAGTGGGTTAGCTGCCTCGAAGTTTGGACCTTCTAAAAAGAAGCCATTCATCGCTGGCATAAAGAACACAACCCAACAAAACAAGATTAAGAAGCCAACCACACCCACAATATCTTTAACTGTGTAGTAAGGGTGGAACGGTATCGCATCAACAATATCTTTTTTGTCAGTGTAATACTCATGAAATTTAAATTTAGGCTTATCTTTTTCAGCTACAGAGCCTTTCTTACGCTTAATCTCAATACCTTCAGGATTGTTTGAACCCACTTCGTGTAGAGCAACAATGTGTAAGAAAACTAAGATTACAATAACCAGTGGTAGTGCAATTACATGTAATGCAAAGAAGCGGTTAAGCGTTGCACCAGATATTACATAGTCACCACGGATCCAAAGTGTTAAGTCATCACCAATAACCGGAATAGCACCGAATAATGAAATGATTACCTGCGCACCCCAGAATGACATTTGACCCCATGGTAATAAGTACCCCATGAATGCTTCTGCCATTAATGCTAAGAAGATAAACATACCAAACAACCACAATAACTCACGAGGCTTTTGATAAGAACCGTAGATCATGCCACGGAACATATGCATATATACAACGATGAAAAACGCTGATGCACCTGTTGAGTGCAAGTAACGTAGTAACCAGCCATATGGTACATCACGCATGATGTACTCTACTGAGGCGAATGCGCCCTCAGAAGATGGAACAAAGTTCATCGTCAACCAAATACCAGTTAGTATTTGGTTTACTAGTACTAACATGGCTAATGAGCCAAAAAAGTACCAGAAGTTAAAGTTTTTAGGTGCTGGATACTGTGCAATATGCATGTTCCAAACACGTGTCATTGGGATACGGTCGTCTATCCAACCAATAATCTTACCAAACATTATGCTGCCCCTTTTTCTTCGCCCACTAAAATAGTGGTCTCATCAAGAAAAGTATAAGGTGGTATTTCTAAGTTTAATGGAGCAGGTACCGATTGAAATACACGGCCTGCCATATCAAATTTAGAACCATGACACGGGCAGTAGAAGCCATCATCGGTTCCTTCAACTTTTTCACTAAAATTACCTTGGAAAAAGCCAGGTGAACACCCTAAATGCGTACAAATACCTACAGCCAAAAATATCTCTGGACGTAATGAACGGTAATCATTTGTTGATGATTCTAATTGTTGTGGCTCTTGCGAATGCGGATCACGAAGTTGACCTTCATGTTCTTTCATTTGCTCAAGCATTTTTGGGGTCCGTGATACAACCCATACAGGTTTACCACGCCACTCGACACGTATTAATTGTCCCGGTTCAAGTTTGCTGATATCTACTTCTACAGGCGCACCCGCAGATTTAGCTCGCTCACTTGGATTCCAAGACGCAATAAAAGGAACAGCAGCCCCAGCCGCACCAACACCACCAACAACAGAGGTAGCTATGGTTAAAAAGCGACGTCGGCCATTGTCTACAGGCGCATTGCTCATCCACTTATCTCCACTTATGATTCTCAACACTTGCTATATTGAGAACATCAGTTACAGCAGGTTAATTATTCGAAATTTTTAAAATAAAAGCGATCATAATTAAAACCCTTGATTAAAACAAGGTTATTCACTGTCCCATACTTAAAGAACCTAACTTGACCAATGGTTTGGTTAAGCAAGCCCGAGTATAAAACTGAATAATTATAATACCGCTTTTGTAAAAACTATATACTGACCGAGATCAACTTCACTAAGAGGAAACAGTAAATAACTGTACATAGTGTTGTTAACCCGCTCATTTTACTTACCGGACAATTGTAGCAAAAAAATCCATCAATTAACTGAAGGATTTACACTAATTGCGATAATTATTTAACTTTTTTGCAGCTATCTGAGTATTTTTTAACTTTCGTTCGATTAATACGCAGTTATTAGTAAACTTGATCACCATGAATTGCTGTAATCATCAAGCCAGACCTCAGTCATTAACCAATTTATATTAAGTTGCAAATGTAAACTTTTTGATTTAAAAACAAAAAACCCAGCATAAGCTGGGTTTTTGAATTCTTGATAACGTATAGATTAACGTTTTGAGAACTGTGGACGCTTACGCGCTTTCTTAAGACCCACTTTCTTACGTTCAACTTTACGTGCATCACGTGTAACAAAACCTGCTTTACGAAGTTGTGGACGTAGTGACTCGTCAAACTCCATAAGTGCACGAGTGATACCGTGACGGATAGCACCAGCTTGACCAGTTGTACCACCACCGGCAACGGTGATGTAAAGGTCAAATTTTTCAGTCATATCAACTAGCTCAAGAGCTTGATGAACAACCATGCGTGCTGTTTCGCGACCAAAATACTCTTCTAGAGAGCGTTTGTTGATTACGATGTTACCAGTGCCTGGGCGTAAGAATACGCGAGCACTTGAACTTTTACGACGACCTGTACCGTAGTATTGATTTGCCATGATGGTGCTCCTTAAATGTCTAGAACCTGAGGCTGTTGTGCAGCATGGTTGTGCTCAGTACCTGTGTAAACTTTAAGTTTACGGTACATAGCGCGGCCTAAAGGACCACGTGGCAACATGCCCTTAACAGCCTTCTCGATGATCATTTCAGGCTTTGCAGCTTGAAGTTTATCAAAAGTAGTAGACTTAAGACCACCTGGAAAACCAGAGTGTGAATAGTACACTTTGTTTTTGAATTTGTTACCAGTTACAGTAACTTTTTCAGCGTTGATAACGATGATATAATCACCAGTATCTACGTGCGGTGTATATTCAACTTTATGCTTACCGCGTAGGCGATGAGCGATTTCAGTAGCGATGCGACCTAAAGTTTTACCTTCAGCGTCAACTACGTACCAGTCACGTTTTACTGTTTCTGGTTTAGCAACAAACGTTTTCATTTATAAAAATCCAATGTTTTTCAATTAAAACCACAAGTAGTTAATATTAACTACTGCTCTAAGTTTGCTATAACCCCTTCGAGTTTTAGACTTTTGCGCCGCTCACAAGTGGCTAGACTATATGATGGCATAGAACGCAACGTGGCAGACGCGGGAGTATACCAGCACTTAAACAACATTGCTACCAAGCGCCTGTTTTTTCCACAAGAAATTTCATTAAAATATTTATAGCAAGCACATGATTAGTTTATCTACTTACTATAAATAAAAATTACACCAAATGTTCTTTCGCTAAATACTCTAATGACTGCATTTCTTGCAAGCGACTTATACAGCGTTTAAATTCAAAATTAAGATTGCCTTGCGTATAAAGGTCGGTGATAGGTTTTTCAGCTGAAATAATTAAAGTTACATGGCGCTCATAAAATTCATCTACCAAAGCAATAAAGCGCCTTGCTGCATCATCGTTGGTTTGACCTAGTTGTTTTACGTTAGATATAATAACCGTATTATATAGTCGGCTAATTTCCATGTAATCCACTTGGCTACGCGCTGTTTCGCATAATTCACTAAATTCAAACATCACAACGCTTTTAGCTACTTTACGCGTTTTAATTAAACGCCCTTCTATTTTTATAGGCCCGTTCAGTTGCCCTGGTTCTGTCGACAGCTTATCAAAGTACTCAAATAAGTTTTTATCCGCATCTTCATCTAATGGGCTATGAAAAATCTCGGCTTGCTCTAATGTACGTAATCGATAATCAATCCCAGAATCTACATTAACTATTTCAGTGTTTTCTTTAACAAGCTCAATTGCTGGCACAAAACGCGCTCGCTGTAAGCCATTTCTATAAAGTTCGTCAGGCACTATATTAGATGTTGCAACAAGTACAATTCCGCGTGCAAATAATGCCTCCATTAACCCACCGAGCAACATGGCATCGGTAATGTCTTGAACAAAAAATTCATCAAAACATATTATGTCGGTCTCAGCTTTAAAAATATCGGCTATTGTTTCTAACGGATTTGCTGTGTTGTTTAATTTTTTAAGCTCTTCATGTACTCGGTGCATAAAACGATGAAAATGTACGCGCATTTTTCGTTTTCCCGGAAGAGCTTCATAAAAGGTGTCAACTAAATAGGTTTTACCCCGACCTACACCACCCCAAAAATATAAACCTTTTATAGGAGCTGGTTCATCTTTATTAAATAGTTTTGCAAAAAAGCCTTTTTGTTTGGGCTTTATTTGAATTAGGTCATCGTATAAACGTTGTAAATGACGCACTGCATTTTCTTGCGCTGCATCGTATACAAAGTCATCTCGCTTAAGATCTTGCTGGTATGTTTGCCAAGGAGTCATATCTATTTACAGTTAAAACGCAGTTTAATTTGCCTAACATATTAACACGCATCATAACTCGGGGTATATTACCCTTAGTATGATTTATAATTGAATCGGCATTTGTTAGTTATTTTCCCAAAGGGGTAGATTTTATGGGCACAGTTATGTGGGTAGGTTTAGTTGTTATTGTTGCTGTTGTAGCATTTTTTATTGGTGCAATTGTTACCAAAAAACAATTTAAGCAAGATGAATTGAAAGAACAAGCTGAGCAAGCTCAGAGTACTCTAGAGCAATATCGTCAAGATGTAGCCGATCATTTAGCAAACACTGGTAAGCTAGTGAATAAAATGAAAGAAAACTACGATCAACTACTTAGTCATGTTGAAGAGACCAATCAACTATTATTAGAAGACAAAAAGAAAACGCCAGCCGAACCTTTCTTTTCTAAAGAAACAACAGAGCAACTACAAGCGTCTTTAAAAGAACGTCAATGCGATCGTTCTTCAGCCGCAGCTCAACCTGCGGATTATGTATCGGGCGAATCAGGTTTATTTGTAGGGGAAAACAAAGTTTCAGAACATTCTAAAGCATCTTGATGAACTTTTTTTTGACCCCATAGTCTTTAGATATAACAGCTTTGTTGTTTTATCTTTCCAATAAACCAAAAAGGGCTGCTTTAAAGTAGCCCTTTTTGGTTTTTTGTTTTTCTCTACGTGGAGTTAACCCTGACTATGAAAATGAAATTATCACTTATCAGTGCAGCTATTTTATCTACCAGCTTATTATTAAGCCCGGTAACGTCTTATGCAAAAATGCCAATTGCAGTGAATGGTCAACAATTACCAACTCTTGCGCCAATGCTTGAAAAAATCACTCCTGGCGTTGTAAGTATTCAGGTTTCAGGTTCTAAAGAAGTACGCCGTCGTGCAGACCCCTTAGAATACTTTTTTGGTAATCAACAACCTCGCAGCCAAAAACGTCAATTTAGCGGCTTAGGCTCAGGTGTTATTATTAACGCTGATGAAGGTTATGTGATTACTAATAACCATGTAATTCAAGATGCCGAAAAAATGGTTGTGACCCTAGAGGATGGACGAGAGTTTGAAGCAACTAAAGTCGGTGCAGATAAAGAATCAGATATTGCTTTATTACAAATTGATGCCGACGATTTAACAGAACTAAAACTAGCAAACTCAGATAATTTACGCGTAGGTGACTTTGCTGTTGCTATTGGTAACCCATTTGGTTTAAGCCATACAGTTACGTCTGGAATTGTAAGTGCACTTGGTCGCAGTGGTTTAAACATTGAAGGATATGAAGATTTCATTCAAACCGACGCAGCTATTAACCAAGGTAACTCTGGCGGTGCATTAGTTAATCTTAACGGTGAATTGATTGGTATTAATACGGCTATTTTAGGTGCTTCTGGTGGCAACGTGGGTATTGGATTTGCCATTCCATCGAATATGATGAAAAACCTTGTTGATCAAATTATTGAACACGGTGAAGTACGTCGGGGTTCATTAGGTATATCTGGTCGCCCTCTTGATGCAGGACTCGCCAAAGCACAGCAACTTGATGTAAAGCAAGGCGCTTACGTTATGCAAGTAATGGACGATACAGCGGCAAGTAAAGCAGGTATTGAAGCTGGTGACGTTATTGTTAGTATTAACGGTGGTGATATTAGTGGTTTCCATGAGCTGCGCAGTAAAATTGCTACGCTAGGTGAAGGTCGCGAAATAAAACTCGGTATTTACCGCGACGGCAAAATTAAAACAGTAAAAGTAACGCTTGATGGTGCATCCGGTGTGACAGCTACAGGCGAAGAACTACACCCTGCATTCCAAGGTGCCGAGCTTGAAAACGTGCAAAAAAATAGTAATAAAGGAATAGAGGTTACATCAGTAGACCCTCGCTCTCCTTCTGCACGAGTTGGTCTTGAAGAAGGCGACATAATAATGCAAGTGAATCGTCAACGAGTTGAAACGATTCGTGATATGAATAAAATCATCGATAGTACAAAAGGTAATATCGTACTTGGTGTTAAACGTGGTCGTGAGTCTATATTTATTTTAATTCAATAATAAATAACACGATTAATGTAATAAAAATAACAGTGGCACTTGCCGCTGTTATTTTTTTTATGTCATCATAAAGAGATTGCTCACTTAAATAATAAGAAACTCGTGCTGAAACTAATAAAATTTGTTCTCCCCCCTTTATTTGCAGGGCTCAGTATTGCTTTTTTAGTGGTTTTTTTCAGCCCTAATATGCGAGCGGCCTTACTTCCTAACGTTCCTTTACCAAGTGCTATGAGCGCTAGTCATTTAAGTTTTTCGGATGCCGTTAAACGTGCAGCTCCTTCTGTGGTTACTATTTTCTCAGAGAGTATTTCTAAAGAACCACGTTATAAAAGAAAAAACACCGTACAAGAGCTAGGATCGGGCGTAATCATGTCGCAAGACGGTTACATTTTAACTAATTACCATGTTGTTAATAATGCAGATCAGATTATGGTTATTTTAACCGATGGCAGACGTTTTTTTGATGTGCAACTTATTGGTTTTGACACTATTACCGACTTAGCATTACTTAAAATCAATGCAGACCACCTGCCTGTAATCCCTATAAATGATGACTATGCGTCTAGTGTAGGTGATGTAGTACTTGCAATAGGTAATCCACTTAATTTAGGGCAAACAATTACCCAAGGAATTATTAGCGCAACCGGTAAGCAAAAAATTACTGATAGCCCTTACAACAATTTACTGCAAATGGACGCGGCTATTAATGTTGGTAATTCTGGCGGTGCATTAGTTAATTCTAATGGCGACTTAGTAGGTATTACCTCAGCGCAATTTAAAACGCGCGAAAACTTAAATATTCAGGGAATATTTTTTGCAGTTCCCTATTCTCTAGCAAAAGAAGTAATGGGTAAATTAATTCGCCATGGTCGTGTTGTACGTGGCTACTTAGGCTTTGAAGGCACCGCAGTTGATAGCACTGGCAAAGAAGTTAACGATAGCCTTACACCGGTTTCTGGTATGCGTATTACAAACTTAGACCCTCTAGGCCCGGCATGGCAAGCTGGCATTGAGGAGCAAGATATTGTTATTAAAATTGCAGGGCTTTCTGTAGCTAATCCACAAAGTGTACTAAAAGAAATAGGTAATACAGAGCCAGGTAAAGAAATAGAATTTGAGCTTTACAGAGATGGGAAAATAGAAAAAATTATGGTGACTGTTGCTGAACTTGAGACAAAACTATAAATTAAAGATAATAACCTTTATTAACTTTACAGCTATTTATTTTTAGTAGATAAAGCAAAAAGGCGTAGTGTCAGCACTACGCCTTTTTATTTACTAAAGATAACCATTAACTAAAAGCGCATAGCACTAAGCTAGAAGTAAAAAATTATTAACTACTTCTTCGTTTAATATTTGCACCTAGCGCACTAAGCTTATCTTCAATACGTTGATAACCTCTATCAACATGATAAATACGGTCAACTATTGTCTCACCTTGTGCCACTATGCCAGTTAAAATTAAACTCGCTGAAGCACGTAAATCAGTTGCCATTACCTGAGCGCCACTTAAGCTTTTTGTGTCACCACAAATTGCTGTATTGCCCTCTAAGCGAATATTAGCACCCATACGTTGCAGCTCTGGTACATGCATAAAACGATTTTCAAAAATTGTTTCTGTTATTGTTGCACTGCCATTTGCCACTACATTCAAAGCTGTAAACTGAGCTTGCATATCAGTAGGGAAACCAGGATGCGGCGCTGTTTTAATATTAACGGCTTTAAGTTCACGACCACGCATATCTAAATAAATACTGTTTTCATGTACTTCAAGATGCGCATTCGTTGCACGTAGCTTTTCAATTACGGGCTCTAGTGAATGGAAATCGGTATTTTTACAAAGTACCTCACCGCCAGCCATTGCTGCTGCAACTAAAAATGTACCGGTTTCAATTCGATCAGGTAAAATACTATGTTCGCATCCAGCTAAACGCTCAACACCTTCAACTTCAATACGGCTAGTGCCCGCACCAATAATTTTAGCGCCCATTGCAATTAAGCAATTGGCTAAATCGATAATTTCTGGTTCACGTGCAGCGTTATCAAGTACCGTTTTACCATCAGCAAGTGCTGCTGCCATCAATAGGTTTTCGGTAGCGCCAACGCTTACCATTTCCATAAAGATCTCAGCGCCTTTTAAACGACCATTTACCTTGGCATTAATATAGCCGTTTTCGACGTCAATTTGGGCGCCCATGCGCTCTAAGCCCTGAATATGAATATCAACAGGACGAGCACCAATAGCACAACCGCCAGGTAACGACACTTGGGCTTCGCCAAAACGCGCAACCAAAGGACCTAAGGCAAGTACAGATGCGCGCATTTGCTTAACTAAGTCGTATGGCGCTAATGTTTTATTGACCGTTGCACCGTCAATTACTAACGTATCGCCATGCCAATTAACATCTGCACCTAGGGTTTTTAATAATGCTTCGGTGGTCACTATATCGCGAAGACGGGGTACATTAGAAAATGTACTTTTACCATCAGCTAGTAGAGAAGCAAATAAAATAGGAAGTGCGGCATTTTTAGCGCCAGAAATAGTAACTTCACCCGCAAGTGAAGTGCCACCTTGAATTACAAATTGATCCATTAGGGAGCCCTATTTATTGCGGTAAAATAAATTTTTGTTCACGTTTCCACTCTGTTGGAGTAAAAGCACGAATTGATACTGCGTGAATTGTGCCATCTGAAATTGTATTCATTAATGGACCATAAACTAGCTGCTGCTTTTTAACTCGGCTTAAACCATCAAAGCATTCACCTACGGCAACAACTTCATAATGGCTACCATTGGCTTTCACATGCACTTCAGCTAATTGAAGTTCTTCGCGTAATAATGTTTCGACTTGGCTAGTTTCCATAACTCTCACTCAAATAGGGTTGTAACTTGACCCAACTGCATTAAATTTTGCAATTGTTCAGGTGGATTTTGCAACTCGAGGCGTACGCCTTGTTGCTTTAATTCTGCAAAAGAGTGAATTAACCAAGCTAAGCCCGCTGTGTCAACCCTAGATACCTCACTAAGGTCAAAATAGACGATTTTATGCTTAGTTAATAACTTGTTGTTCAGAAGTTGTTCATCGCCAATTGAATTTCGAGTGAGTTCACCACTCACTCGAAAATGTTGTTCATCAACATGGCTTATCGCCAGTTTAGTCATTCGCACCATTACCTCTAAACTGTACTGGTAACTGACTCTTTTGCTCTAAAAGGTTACTTACGTTATCGATACCTTGCTGGCGTAAAATACCTTGTAGTTCACTTTGTTTTGCATCTAATAAGCTAATACCTTCAGCAATCATATCGTAAGCGCGCCATTCACCGTCACGGTCTTCGCGTACTTTAAAATCGATTTTAATGTCAGGCTTACCATCTTCAACAATTTTAGTCTTAACAACAACGACATCTTTGCCTTTAAATGCTTGCTCAGCACCAAATTCAACTTTTTGATTTGTATACTGTGTAAATACACCAGCATAAGTTGCAACTAAGTATTCTCTAAACACAACAATAAAGCGTTGAATATCTTTAATTGCTTTTGCTTTTTCAGCATCATCGGTAATAGCGCGTACTTTAGATACTTCGCTACCTAATACGCGAAGTGCTGCATATTTATAATCGATATAAGGCATTAATTCTTCTTCAACAATAACGCGAAGATGCTCACTATCTTTAACAATTAATGGTTGGTCTTTTTTAATACGCGCAAATGTGTTGTCTGCTACTTGGCGAACCATTTTGTTCGGATCGACCAGTTTAACGTCTGCGGCACTAACGCTTTGCGTTAATGTCATTGTACCTAGTGCTACAATAGCTAAAAACTTTTTCAACATAATAATTACTCACTACCTTGGTTGAATAAAAACTGCCCAATTAATTCTTCAAGTACTATGGCAGACTTAGTATCTGTAATTGAATCGCCATCACCTAGTGCTTTACTCTCTACACCAAATAAATCATCAATCGCTTCGTCTTGTTTATTTTCAGTTACGGTTTGTCCTAAACAGCGTTGCTCTGCTGAATTTGGAGAAATAACCGGATGTATTCCTAAATATTGCTCACCTAGAATCCCTGAAGTTAAAATAGATATTGAGCTTGTATCTGAAAAACGACACAAATACTGTGCATCAATAGTCATATTAACAACAGGTAAAAACTCTTGTGGGTGAACGTAAATAGAATCAACACGACCAATAACTACACCACCCACTTTTACTGGTGCACGTGCTTTTAATGATCCGATGTTTTCAAACTTTGCATTTAGTGTGTATGTTTCACCAGAACCACTAATACCTGAATTGGCAACTTTAAGCGCTAACATTGCAAAAGCTAAAATGCCAAGTGCGACAAAAAAGCCAACTAAAATTTCTAATTTCCGTGAATTCATTATCTATACCCTATTAGCTGGTAAACATTACCGCTGTCAAAATAAAGTCAAAACCTAAAACTGCCAATGACGAATGAACAACCGTTTCGGTGGTTGCTTTACTGATCCCTTCAGAAGTCGGTACACAGTCATAGCCCTTATAAAGCGCTATCCAGGTCACTACAATGGCAAATACAAAACTCTTAATAATACCGTTTAATATATCTTGCTGAAACGACACTTGAGATTGCATTATTGACCAAAAGCTACCTGTATCTACACCAAGCCAATCAACACCAACCAAATGAGCGCCTATAATTGCTACGGCTGAAAATATTAGTGCTAGCAATGGCATACTGATAAAACCAGCCCAAAAGCGTGGTGCTATAATACGTTTTAGCGGATCAATTGCCATCATCTCGAGTGATGAAAGCTGCTCAGTTGCTTTCATTAAACCTATTTCAGCAGTAAGTGCACTACCTGCACGCCCAGCAAAAAGTAATGCAGTAACAACCGGACCCAGTTCTCGCAATAAACTCAGTGCAACTAACGGCCCTAAACTATCCTCAGCGCCATAACCAACTAACACGGTATAACCTTGTAACGCTAATACCATGCCGATAAATAAACCCGACACCATAATAATGAGTAACGATTGCGAACCCACCATATAAAGTTGACGAATAAGCAGTGGCGAACCTTTTTTAAAATTAGGAACATGCGCCAATGCACTAAATAGCATATAAGCTGACCGCCCAAGAGCCGCAAAACGACCTAGCGTTTTATGTCCTAGCCTTTGAAATAAATCCAACATTATGCTTTTTCTCCAAGCAGTTCATCTGCATAAGCTTGAGCCGGAAAATGAAATGGTACTGGGCCATCCGACAAGCCTTTTAAAAACTGTTGAACTAAAGGAGATTCATGATTTCGCATTTCATCTGGAGTACCGCAACCAATTACGCCCTGATCGGCAATAATAATAACGTGATCGGCAATACTCATTACCTCTGTCACATCGTGCGTTACAATTAAAGACGACAAACCAAGCACTTCATTAAGCGACTTAATTAGCTTAACCAATACGCCCATCGAAATAGGATCTTGTCCTGCAAATGGTTCATCATACATGATTAACTCTGGATCTAATGCAATCGCACGTGCAAGTGCAGCACGTCTTGCCATACCACCTGAAAGCTCTGAAGGCATTAAATCTTTAGCACCACGTAATCCAACAGCCTGTAATTTCATTAATACCACTAACCGAATTAAATCTTCACTCAGTTTAGTGTGCTCCCTTATAGGAAAAGCAATATTATCGAATACCGACATATCAGTGAATAACGCACCACTTTGAAATAGCATGCTCATTTTAGTTCGCGCTTCGTATAATTCTTTGCGCGTCATTTTTGGAATGCTGCCGCCTTCAAATAAAATATCACCTGAGTCAGGTTTAAGCTGACCACCAATTAAACGCAGCATAGTTGTTTTACCAATGCCACTTGGTCCCATAATCGCAGTGATTTTACCTTTAGGAACGCTAAAGCTCATATTTTTATATATGCTTCGATTGCCCCTCGAAAAGCTAACATCCTTTACTTCTACTATTGATTGCGACAAGTCGCTCTCCATAAAAATGTTCACTAGTTCTCCTATTTTAAGGCTTTTTCACCCAAGATGGAAAAAACAATTCGTAAGATTTTGTAATACACCTGCGAAATGGATCGTAAGGCTCGCTTAAAACGGCTTAACCCCGGCTTAAGCTTTGAATAAAAGCGCTTAAAACATTTATAAAACAAGTGCTACACAACAAGTAGACCTTACTCTTTTATTTATACTTTCATGTTGGCTTTTGTTACTATTCGCACAATATATATTTTGAATAACTGGCTTAACGCAATGGTTACCTCGTTTGTTATTTTAATTCTTGGTTTTACAGCTTTAGTTTGGAGTGCAGACAGGTTTGTTTATGGCGCTGCGGCGCTTGCAAAAAACGTTGGCGTTTCTACCTTAATTATAGGTTTAACTGTTGTTGCTATGGGCTCTTCTGCTCCAGAAATGATGGTTTCGGTCTCTGCAGCATTAGCTAACAAAACAGACACAGCGGTAGGCAATGTTATTGGCTCAAACATAACAAATATTTTACTTGTATTGGGTGTTACAGCCTTATTTCGCCCTCTCAATGTTTCATCAGGTACATTGAAACGCGAAATACCGCTTGTGCTAATAATATCGTTTGTTACTTGGTATATTTTTTCAGATAACTACTTTTCATTAACTGAAGGTATCGCACTTCTAATTGGCTTTGTGGTGTTTATTAGCGGATTGATTATCGTATCATTACGTTCGAAAAATAAAAATGATCCGTTGGTAGTAGAAGCTTGTGACGATGTTCCTAATAACGTATCCACTAAAAAAGCGCTATTTTGGTTAGTGATAGGTATAGTTTTATTACCGGTAAGCTCATATTTTTTAATCGGCTCAGCAGTCGATATTGCAAAATATTTTGGTCTGAGTGACTTGGTTATCGGTTTAACTATTATTGCTATTGGCACTAGCCTACCAGAGCTTGCAGCTTCAATTGCTGGTGTGCTTAAAAATGAAGATGATTTAGCCTTAGGTAACATTATTGGTTCAAACATTTTTAATATTTTAGCCGTGTTACCGCTTGCTGGTATTATTAATCCATCAATGATCGACCCATCGGTAGCTAGTCGCGATATACTCATCATGATTGGCGCAACCATCGCCCTTATTGTTATGTCATTGAACTTTAGAGGTTCTCAACGTATCAATAGAGTAGAAGGTGGTTTATTGCTAGTCGCATTTTTGAGCTACCAAGGGTACATTTTTAGTCAAGTAGGGTAAATCATGACAAAACTGAATTTTATAAAACAAGGTCTGCGCGTTCTTGATATAGAACGTCAAGCACTTAGTGATATTACTCAATATGTAGATGAAAACTTCAATCAAGCATGCCAGTTAATGTTTGATTGCAAAGGACGTATTATAGTTATTGGCATGGGGAAGTCTGGTCATATAGGCACTAAAATAGCAGCAACTCTTGCTAGCACAGGTAGCCCTGCTTTTTTTGTACATCCAGGTGAAGCAAGTCACGGCGATTTAGGGATGATCACTTCAAGTGACGTAGTAATACTTATCTCCAACTCAGGGGAGACCAGCGAAGTATTAAATATTATTCCGGTTTTAAAACGCCTTGGTGCAAAAATAATAGCCATGTCGGGTAATACAGAATCTACAATGGCAATACTTGCTAACGTACATGTATGCATTAAAGTAGAAAAAGAAGCTTGCCCTTTAGGGTTAGCGCCAACAGCAAGTACAACGGCAACACTCGCCATGGGAGATGCTATGGCTGTCGCGCTTTTAGAAGCTCGTGGATTTACTGCCGATGATTTTGCTCTTTCTCACCCTGGTGGAAGTTTAGGCAAACGTTTATTGCTTACTTTAAAAGATGTTATGCACAGCGGTACAAACACGCCTATTATTAGTATTTCACAAACCGTAAAAGATGCACTTATTGAAATGTCTGCAAAAGGCTTAGGCATGACGACTATTGTTGACGAAAACCAGCAATTGGCCGGATTATTTACTGATGGCGACCTACGTCGTATTTTAGAGCAACGCATAGATATCCATTCAACACCTATAGATGTTGTAATGACCAAATCATGCACTACGGCAACTCAAGGTATGCTTGCAGCCGAAGCGCTTAATATAATGGAACACAAACGCATTAATGGTTTAATCGTTGTAAATGAGTTAAACCAGCCTATTGGCGCACTGAATATGCAAGATTTATTAAAAGCAGGAGTATTATAAATGCAATTTGAAGAACTCTATCAACCGCTGAGCGATGACGCAAAAGCGCGCGCTAAAAAAGTAAAACTGCTTATATGCGATATTGATGGTGTATTTTCTGATGGGCGTATTTACCTTGGAAACCAAGGCGAAGAGCTAAAAGCGTTTAATACAAAAGATGGGTTTGGTATAAAAGCACTTATTAATAGCGGGTTTGAAGTTGCTGTTATTACAGGGCGTCATTCGCATATAGTGCAACAACGTATGAGCAGCTTAACCGTTCAACATATTTATCAAGGTCAAGAAAACAAACTTATTGCCTACCAAGAGCTAAAAAATAAGCTCAACTTAAGCGATGAACAAATTGCCTATATAGGTGACGATGGTCCTGATATGCCAGTAATGGAATTAGTCGGTTTTGCAGTAGCTGTTAACGATGCGCATCCACTAATTAAGCGTTTATCGCACTACACTACACAAATGCCAGGCGGTTTTGGTGCTGTAAGAGAACTAACCGATTTACTAATGCTTGAAAACGATAAGCCATTAACTACTCAAGGTACAAGTTCATGAATGCAGCGCGCATAATACTAAGCGTTTTATTCATCAGCTGTATGGTTTGGCTTTGGTACCCTTATTTTACACAAACAAATATTGCAACGCAGGTAGAGCAAGAAGTTGTAGCTAAACCTGATTATATCGCCATAGAATTAAAGCAAACGGCGTATGATGAGAATGGTAAAATTAGCCATAAAGTAACAGCTGCAAAAATGGAGCTGTATCAACAGTTAGGCTTTACCTTTTTTGAAAAACCTATTTTCACTTTATATAACGAAAAGCAAACATGGCGCATCAATGCGGATGAAGCAACGTTGTATGAAGGTAAACAGTTAATTTTAGAGGGCAACGTAGTCGCTAAAAATCTAACTGACAACGCAATGATTGATAAGATCAATGCCGATAATATTCAAGTAGATATAAAGCAACTGACGATGCGCTCCGAACAGCCTGTCATTGTGACTGGACCTAACTTAAAAATCACCGGTAAAGGCCTCGAAGCCGATTTAAAAACTGAAGTGATAAAACTCATTAACCATACGCGAACCATATACTATGACCAATAAAATATTAAAATCACTTATTATTCCTACACTTATACTAGCCTTTAATAGTAATGCAGCAGAACAAAGTACACAACCTGCCGCTAATCAAATATCAATTAGTGCCGACAAACAAGAAGGCCAACTAAAAGCTAATGTAGGTATTTTTGAAAAAAATGTTGAAATTATTCATGGTAACCGTCGCATTACGGCTGACCGCCTCGAAGTGCATAAGCGTGACGAATTAGGTGATAATAAACAGTTATTAATTGCCACTGGCAGCCCTGCGTACTTTGAAGAAAAGCAAGATGACGGCACAATAATGAGCGCAAGTGCGAACGAAGTTCGTTACGATGTAGCTAAGCGTTTTTTAACACTTGTTGGCGATGCACAAGTATCGCAAGCTGGACAAAAAATTAACGCAAAAAGCATTACTTACGATATGCAGCAACAGCTTATTAGTGCTGAAAAAGACGAAAACTCTACCGATCGCGTTCATACTATTTTAGTGCCTATTGAAGCTACAAAAAGTAAAAAAAGCGATAAAGGTCAACCATGAGCACATTAAAAGCAGAGCTGTTAGCAAAAAGCTATAAAGGTCGTGAAGTTGTTAAAAATGTAGGTCTTGAGGTTAAGGCTGGCAGTATTGTTGGTTTACTTGGACCTAATGGTGCAGGTAAAACTACAACGTTTTATATGATTGTAGGACTTGTACCTAGCGACAAAGGTAAAATATCTATCGACGATAACGATATTACTCTTTTACCTATGCATAGTCGTGCTAGATTAGGCATAGGGTATTTACCACAAGAATCGTCAATATTTAGAAAACTGACTGTTTACCAAAATTTAATGGCTATTTTAGAAACGCGTAAATCGCTAAATAAACAAGCCCGAGAAGACACATTAAATAATCTATTGGATGAATTTAGCATTCAGCATATTCGTGATAGCCAAGGTATGGCTTTATCCGGTGGTGAACGTCGTCGTGTAGAAATAGCACGTGCACTTGCCGCCGATCCTAAGTTTATATTGCTAGATGAACCTTTTGCTGGTGTAGACCCAATTTCAGTATTAGATATTAAGAAAATAATAGAACATCTTAAAAACCGTGGGATTGGTGTATTAATTACCGATCATAACGTAAGAGAAACCCTTGATGTTTGTGAAAAAGCCTACATTGTTTCTCATGGGGAGCTAATTGCATCTGGCACTCCTGAACACGTATTAAACGATAAAACAGTACGCGATGTTTACTTAGGCGAGCAATTTAGGCTGTAACATTAACGCCATGTCTTTGAGCATCTGCTAGTATTAATTATAACAACATAAAAGGATTGTTAGAGATAAATGAGGCAATCATTACAGCTGCGCATGGGCCAGCAACTTACAATGACACCACAGCTGCAACAAGCAATTCGTTTGTTGCAACTCAGTACATTGGATCTCCAGCAAGAAATACAAGAAGCTCTTGATAGCAACCCGCTGCTAGAAGTTGAAGAAAACGACTACGCAGAAGATTCTGCTGGCAAAAATGAGCAAAAAGCTGATAACGATGACGTTACTGTTAGCGCATCTGCAGATGATGCTCCTAGCGAATACGAACAAGATAGTGGTGAAGCACTTGCTAAAGATACAGTAAGTGACGACATGGCTATGGATGTTAGCTGGGATGAGTACATGAGTGCTGCGCCTGCATCGTCATCAGGACCAATGCCTGAGGACGAGTCAATATACCAAGGTGCTTCAACCGAAACACTTCATGAGTACCTAATGTGGCAGTTACAATTAACGCCTTTTAGCCCTACTGATGAAGCTATTGCAATCGCTATTGTTGAAGCCGTAGATGATTCTGGTATTTTAACACTTAGCTGTGAAGAAATTTTAGAGAGCTTCAATCAAGAAAACGAAGATGATAACGAAGTCGAACTTGACGAAATTGAAGCCGTTTTAAAGCGTATCCAACTGTTTGATCCGGTCGGTATTGCTGCACGTAGTTTACAAGAATGTTTGTGTATTCAGCTTAACCAGTTTGATAAAGAAACACCTTACATTAATGAAACAAAAATGATCTTAACCGAGCATATTGATTTATTAGCTGCTCGTGACTATCGTACATTAATGAAAAAAACTAAGCTCAAAGAAGAAGAGCTTAAAGAAGTAATGACACTAATACATACTCTCAGCCCTAAACCCGCTGATACGATTGTTAGAGAAGAGTCTGAGTATGTTATTCCTGATGTGTCGGTTAAAAAAATTAAAGGTCGCTGGGTTGTAGAATTAAACCCAGATAGCATGCCTAAAATAAGAGTAAACAGCCAATATGCTGCAATGTCTCGTACCGTTAAATCGAGTGGTGATAGCCAATTTATTCGCTCACACTTACAAGAAGCAAAATGGTTTATTAAAAGCCTAGAAAGCAGAAACGACACATTGTTAAAAGTAACAAATTGTATTGTTAAGCAACAACAAGGCTTTTTTGAACACGGTCCAGAAGCCATGAAACCAATGGTTTTAAATGATGTTGCTGAAATGGTAGAAATGCACGAGTCGACTATTTCTCGCGTAACAACCCAAAAGTATATGCACACGCCACGTGGAATCTTTGAGTTAAAATACTTTTTCTCAAGCCATGTAAGCACCGAAAATGGTGGCGAATGTTCATCTACGGCAATACGCGCTCTGATTAGAAAATTAATCGCAGCAGAAAACTCAGCAAAACCATTGAGTGATAGCAAGATAGCGGATATATTGGCTGAGCAAGGAATTAAAGTAGCTAGACGCACGATCGCAAAGTACCGCGAATCTCTGGCTATTCCACCGTCAAATCAGCGAAAAAGTCTGATTTAAGACGCAAAAACAAAGAGGGTAACGCTTATGCAACTAAACTTAACTGGTCGTCACGTAGAAGTAACCGATTCACTAAAAGACTATGTAAACACTAAATTTGCGAAGCTAGAAAGACACTCTGATCATATTAATAATGTTCATGTCATTCTCGATGTAGAAAAATTAAACCAAAAAGCAGAAGCAACAATTCATGTCAGTGGTGCGGAATTATTTGCCTCTACTGAACATCAAGATATGTATGCCGCCATTGACTCGTTGATTGACAAGCTCGATCGACAAGTTATCAAACACAAAGAGAAGCTTGCTCGACACTAATATTATGAAACTAAGTTCACTTATATGTCAGGACTGCAGCAAAGCTGCGGTCCTTTTTAATAGTAAAAAAAGAATTTTAGAGTTTATTAGCGAACTTGCTCACAACAAGCTTCCTTACTTATCTCAACAAGATATTCTTAGCGCTTTACTAAGCAGAGAAAAACTAGGTAGTACAGGCATTGGTAAAGGTATTGCAATACCTCACGGACGAATGAGTGGCGTAGAAGAACCTTTAGCTTTAGTACTTGTTAGCGAAACACCTATTAACTTTGATGCGATAGATAACCGCCCTGTAGATATTTTTGTTGCACTCATCGTACCAGATGGTGATAACCAACAGCACTTAAAGACTCTAGCAACCATTGCTGATAAACTAAACGACAAAGAATTTTGTAAGCAGTTACGCTGTGCAAAATCAGATACAGAGCTATACCAAGTTATTGTTGATCAATCATAATTAATAAAAAAGGTGTTAAATGGAATTAATTATCATAAGTGGCCGATCAGGTTCTGGAAAATCGGTAGCTTTACGCGTAGTTGAAGACTTAGGTTATTATTGCGTAGATAATATTCCACTAAACCTGCTGCCTTCTTTAGTGCGAAGTGTCTCTGACAACTACGACAAAATAGCAGTGAGTATTGATGTTCGAAACTTGCCAAAAGAACAAGAACAGTTCAATGATATTTTTGAGTATTTACCTGGTTTTGCTAAACCAACGCTGTTTTATTTAGACAGCGAAGATCAAGTATTAATAAAACGTTTTTCTGAAACGCGACGACTACACCCTCTTTCTGTCGACTCATTGCCACTTGATTTAGCTATAAAAAAAGAAAAAGAATTACTTGATGTGCTAACAACCAGAGCTGATTTTATGATTGATACCAGCGAGTTAAGTGTTCACCAACTCGCTGAATCTATCAGAGAAAAAATACTTGGTAAAAAAGACAAACAGCTTATTGTTACTTTTGAATCATTTGGCTTTAAATACGGAATACCTAAAGAAGCAGATTATGTTTTTGATGCACGTTTTTTACCAAACCCACATTGGGAGCCCGAATTAAAACCTTTAACAGGATTAGATCAGCCCGTTAAAGACTACCTAGCTAATCATAGTATTGTGCAAAAGTTTACATGGCAAATTCAAACCTTTGTGCAAACGTGGTTACCTCATTTAGAACGAAATAATCGTAGCTACTTAACCATTGCTATTGGTTGTACCGGTGGGCAGCATCGTTCAGTGTATTTAGCACAAACGATTGGTGAAAGCTTTTCGATGACTCACCCAAATGTAAAAATTCGTCATCGTGAACAAGAAAATAAATAATTTAAATAATCACCTGTTCAGCTTAGGTAGAGTAACTTATGCGTTTAGAAGACACGTTTTTAATAAAAAACAAATTAGGCTTACACGCTAGAGCTGCAACGGTGCTTGCACAATTAGCCGTACAATTCGACGCTTCAATTACTATATTTCAAGATGGCAAAGAAGCTGCCGGTGATAGTGTTTTAGGCTTAATGCTACTAGAGAGTAGCCAAGGAAAAGAAGTTAAAGTGGTATGTAAAGGACCCGATGCAGAGCAAGCTTTGCACGCTGTTGGTCAGTTAATAGCGCAACGATTTAACGAACAAGAATAGTCAGCAATAAAGAATCAAAAATTAGATAAACCAAAAAAGTTAGTAACCTCCCCTACCAAAGTAATATTAAAATTAATTAAGGACGCCAATGCCCGAAGCTTTTGAACAAGACTACCCACTACAACAATTAAAACAAGTGACAAAGTCGCTTAACAGTGGTCAATTTGTTCAAGTTAGGCGCATGTTAGCTAAAACCGCTCCTTGTGATACTGCATTATTATTAGAGTCGTCGCCGCATAAAATCCGCCGACTGCTTTGGCAATTGGTCGACCCAGATGTACAGGGCGATGTACTTGAAGAGCTTTCTGAAGATGTACGTTTGGGCATTATTGCTCAAATGGAACCTAAGCACATTGCTGCAGCCACTGAAGATATGGGGCACGATGACCTAGGAGAAGTATTACGTAGCCTGCCGGATACCGTCTACAAAGACGTTGTTAGCGCTATGGATATTCAAGACCGTGAACGTGCCACGCAAGCTCTTTCTTATCAAGAGCGCTCTGCTGGTGCGTTAATGAATACCGATACGGTAACCATTCGCCCTGACGTAACTCTTGATGTTGTTTTGCGCTATATTAGGCTGCGTGGTGAGCTCCCTGAAGGTACCGATGACTTATATGTAGTAGATAAACATAACTGCTTCATAGGCGCTTTGTCATTAAGCACATTACTGACTAATCCACCTGAAAAAATTGTCCTCGATTTAATGGATGAAGATTGCGAATCTATTCCAATTTCTATGGATGAAAGTGAGGTTGCGCAATTATTTGAACGTCATAACTGGATATCAGCCCCTGTTGTAGATGATAACGATCAGCTACTTGGCCGTGTAACAATCGATGATATTGTTGACGTAATACGAGAAGATGCAGAGCATAGCTTACTTAGTTTAGCCGGTCTTGATGATGAAGAAGACACCTTTGCTCCCGTTTTAAAAAGCTCGAAAAAACGCTCAGTCTGGTTAGGTGTTAACTTGTTAACAGCCCTTGCTGCTGCTTTTGTAGCTAGCTTTTTTGAAGGTACTTTAGATGTTTTACCTATTTTAGCTGTACTTAACGGTATTGTTCCTTCAATGGGCGGTGTTGCAGGTAGCCAATCGCTAACTCTCGTTATTCGCGGTATTGCAGTGGGTCATATTAATCAAACTAACCAACGCTTTTTAATGATGAAAGAACTTGCCATTGGCGCGTTAAACGGTGTTTTGTGGTCGTTGTTAATTGCAGGTGTTATCGCGCTATGGCAATGGGACTTTATGCTTGGTGGCGTACTTGCCTTTGCTATGTTTATGAATCTGGTTGTGGCCGGCGTTGCTGGTGCGAGTATCCCTATTATTCTTAAAAAGATGAATATAGATCCCGCGCTTGCAGGTAGTGTAGTTTTAACTACAATCACAGATATTGTGGGTATATTCGCCTTTTTAGGCACCGCAACATGGCTGCTGATATAAGTTTAAAATGTAAATTTTTGAAGTTAACGTATTTAGAGAAAAAGCAGCTATTATGACAACTAATACCAAAAATAAAAAAGACACACCTAAAAAAACGCCAAAACAAAAAGGCTTATCAATATTAAAGAGTGTGTTGATATATGGCTTCATATTTTTCGTAATTTATAATGCTGTAAATTGGTGGCGACAACCTGTTATGCCAGCAAATCCTCAATTACAATTAATAGATTATAAAGGGCACAACATTGATCTAGCAGCAATGAGCCAAGACAAACCAACGCTTGTGTATTTTTGGGGAACTTGGTGCCCTATTTGTAGTGTTACCTCCCCTTCAATAAACGAACTCGCAAACGAGAATATATACACTAGAGGGAGCTTCTAAAAACCCACTCTTTATCACCTAAAATGATATAGCCAATAAAGAGCAAGTTTCACTTAATTTACGTATTATGCGAGCTTAAACAACAGTAACGCAGTTAAAACTAATCTACTAATTTAATTAGTAGATTTAATCACTAACGTGTACTTTGACGATTACCGCCTACTTTTGGTTTAGTGTTTGCCTTTTTAAATTGGCTAAAACCAGTATGTCGCGTTAATGCAGGACGTCCGCCTTTACTATCACCTTTACCTGATTTCTCATCTCGCCCTTCTTCAGGCACTAAACAGTTAGGTCCTTTACCAATTAAATTAGCTTTACCCATTTTACGCAGTGCTTCACGTATCATCGGCCAACCTGCTGCATCATGGTAACGTAAAATTGCTTTATGCAATCTACGCTGGCGTGCACCTTTAGGTACTGGAACAACTTCTGTATTATTTTTTATATTACGTAAAGAGTTCATCTCTGTGTGGTAAATAGTCGTCGCATTAGCCATTGGTGATGGGTAAAAGTTTTGCACCTGATCCAGCTTAAAGTCATTCGATTTAAGCCATAAAGCCATGTTTACCATGTCTTCATCTTTTGTGCCTGGATGAGCAGAAATAAAGTAAGGAATTAAATACTGCTTTTTACCTGCTTCTTTAGAGTACTTATCAAATAATTCTTTAAATTGATCGTACGCCCCCATGCCTGGTTTCATCATTTTTGATAATGGACCGTCTTCGGTATGCTCTGGCGCTATTTTTAAGTAACCGCCTACGTGATGAGTTACTAACTCTTTAACATAACGCGGGTCGCGTACAGCTAAGTCGTAACGTACACCAGAAGCAATCAATACCTTTTTAATACCCTTAACTTCACGTGCTTTTTTGTACAAGTCTATTGTTGGCGTATGATCTGTATCCATGTGCTTACAAATTTCAGGATACACACATGATAAACGTCTACAGGTACTTTCTGCCTTTTTGCTAGTACAACGCAGTTTATACATATTTGCCGTTGGACCACCTAAATCAGAAATAACACCAGTAAAGCCTGGTACTTTATCTCTAATCTGTTCAATTTCTTCAATGATAGATTCTTGCGAACGACTTTGAATAATACGCCCTTCATGCTCCGTAATTGAGCAAAATGAGCAACCACCAAAACAGCCACGCATAATATTTACAGACGTTTTTATCATGTCATAAGCTGGTATTTTAGCATCGCCATAACTTGGGTGAGGAATACGCTGATACGGCAAACCAAATACAGCATCCATTTCATGTGTTTCTAATGGATATGCTGGCGGGTTAACCCAAATAGAGCGTTCGCCATGTCGTTGAAACAGCGCTCTTGCACAACCAGGGTTTGTTTCTTGATGTAAAATACGCGAAGCATGGGCATATAAAGGTTTGTTAACACTTACTTGCTCATAAGCAGGTAACTTAACGTAAGTTTTTTCCCATGGTTTAGGTCGCGCAGGCTGAACCATAATTGGTTTTGCAGCTTCTGCCTTTAAATCTATACCGGCTTGTTTAAATTCAGATTTACTACAGCCAACATCATCAGCGCCGTATGGATTTGGAATAGGGTCAATTTTACCAATTTTATCTATAGCGGTAGAGTCACTACCACGCCAACCTGGTAAAGGTTCTTTTCTAATAACAGCCGTGCCGCGAATATCTTGAATAGTATCCATTGTTTCACCCGCAGCGATACGGTGTGCAACTTCAACTAACGGACGCTCTGCGTTACCGTAAATTAAAATATCAGCTTTTGCATCAAACAAAATACTACGGCGTACTTTTTCTTGCCAATAGTCGTAATGAGCAATACGACGAAGACTCGCTTCAATACCACCAATAACTATTGGTATTCCTTTGTATGCTTCACGGCATTTTTGAGAGTAAATCATTACGGCGCGATCTGGACGTTTACCACCTACGTTATCTGGCGTATATGCATCATCATGGCGCATACGTTTTTCAGCTGTATAACGGTTAATCATCGAATCCATGTTGCCGGCTGTTACACCAAAAAATAAGTTGGGTCTGCCCAGCTCCATAAATGCATCTTTAGAGTCCCATTCTGGCTGCGCAATAATACCCACTCTAAAGCCTTGCTCTTCAAGGACTCGACCAATTACCGCCATACCAAAACTAGGATGATCGACGTAAGCATCACCACTAATTATTATTATGTCGCAGCTGTCCCAGCCAAGTGCATCCATTTCTTTTCGTGTAGTAGGTAAAAATGGTGCTGTGCCGTAACACTCAGCCCAGTATTTTGGGTAAGAGAATAAGGCGCGCTTAGCTTTGAGTGTGCTCATAAATTTGACCGTGGAATAACAAAGGGCGCGAATTATACCCTACTAAATTGTTTATATATACAACGCTTTTACAGCGCATAGGACCTTTACTTCTAAATAATTCTTTATATTAAGTAATCTTTTTTGAAACCTGATTATGAACTAGAGCAATTCATTGTTAGGTACTTTTATATATTTTAATAACGAGTTACAACATAGTTTTGTTTAAAAAATAAAATTAAAAGCGCTGCTCTCATTTTGATTCTTTTGCGTATTACAATAAAATACAACTCATATTTATAACGATTTTATTATATGGTCAATAAAATATAGTTTTGGTTTATAGCCTAAATCGTACTATAGTCGATTAATAAAAAGTTTTATATTTCAAGCTAAATACTAGTTAAGGCGTGCTTATTAAACTGTTAAAATTATTCTTACAATCCCTTTTTCTTTTATTACTCGTAGCCGTAGTGATTGGGCTAACGCTTCCTCAAAATTATAGTGTTGATAAAAAAATTGAGATAAACGCCAACACTCGCACAATCAAATCATTAGTAACCGACTTTAATCAATGGCATAAATGGTCACCTTGGCAGCAGGTCGATCCATCAATTAAATTTACGGTAAATGAGCCAAGTTTAGGTGTAGGTGCTCATCAATCATGGGTAAGTAAATGGGGTTATGGCGAAATGACTATTACCTCTATAAGCCAAAATAAAATGAGCTTTAATATGCTACTGGATGATGAAAACATAGTGCAAGGTACTCTCGCATTTATTGAAGAAAACCAATCTGTAACAGTCATATGCCATATTGAAGGGCAAGCCAATACAATACTTATTTCAGGCTATATGGCTATACTTAGTGAGTACGTGTTGGGTAACACTGTAGCACTTGGGTTAAATAACTTAAAAACGGTTGCTCAATTAAGTGATATGCAAAGCATAATGGAAAGTCATGACAGTCAAAACAGCACAAGCCCGAATTAATCTTGCAAATACAATAGAGTCGCTACTTGGCTATTCAATAACAAAGGTTGGAAGCAATGGAGTACTTCCTGTTAATGAGCAAGGTTATGATCCGCAAGGAAAAATAAAACCGCTTTATCATATCAATAGTGATAACTCTATTTTAGCTCGCGCTCAAAAAAGGCAAAATCTACTACTCATTAAACAACAGCAAAATATAGAAACAATTTTAGCTATGGCAATGAGCTTTTGCCCCGATGTAACCAGTAGTAAACGACCAGATGCTGACTGGGTAGAGCATTTCATTGCTCTATGTGAAGACACTTCAAATGAATCGATGCAAACTCTATGGGCAAAAATTTTAACGGGAGAGACACTAAATCCGGGTACTTTTTCAATTAAAAGCTTACAAACCCTAAAGCATATGACCCAGCGCGAAGCTGATTCTCTACAAAAGTGTGTATCGCTTTCTGGTTACAATGAAAAAGATGATAGCCACTTTATTTTACTTGGTTTTTATAAAAAACCATCCTTATTTGATTTGCTACGTAAAGGCAATAAAGTATCTTTAAACTTAGGAAAAACAGGCATTAGCTTTCCAGATATTTTAACGCTCATGGATCTTAATTTACTGTACAGAAAAGAAATAGAATCAGCAGTTTTAAAAGTGGGACAAGAACTCACGCTCTCATTTTTATCTCAAAAAGTAACGTTAAAAGCAAAAAGTAACGACTTAGTACTGAGTTATTATAAGTTTACCCAAACAGGTGATGAGCTATCTAAACTTATAAAATTCCCCGTAAATAAAGTGTATAAGCAGCTAATAAATAATGCGCTAGAGGTGGAGTTTGATTTAATGTGGCATGCTATAAAATAACACGCCACACTTTATTTAATTAGACAGAGATAGCTAATTAAAAATGAACCTGAAGACCCACAAACGGACCAGATGCATCAATATCAGTTGTAACATCATCTACATCATCAAGCTCTAATACCATTGAACGGTAACCTGCTTTAACAGCAACATCAACAGCTAGGTTGTCAATTAATTCCCAAGCAACACCTACTTGGTAATCTTGTACTTTGCTATCGTCGATTGCCAAAAAGCTACCTTCAAAAAACACACTCAAGCCAGTAAATGGTAAGCCTGCTTCAGCACGACCATAAGCTAATGGAACAAAACCAGAGAAGTTTTTTGTTTCTACTTGAGAAACATCTCGTTCATCATCATCATACTTTACTGTAATTTCTCCATCGAACTGCTTAGCGTTTAAACCCAAGTCAATCGAGATTAAATCGTTATCAAAAATTTCGTAGTAAAGAATATAATCAATATGTGATAAATCACTAACCGTATTTACTTTTCTGTTTGTATCGAAGGTACTGCCATTAAAACTAAACGTTTCACCAATAACCGCATCACCATTTAACTCAAGCTCTGTATACTTTAACTTAATGTTTGGTACTAGAGGCACTGGGTGCTCAAGCGCAGCGTAATAACTTACAAAAGTCTCATCTTCAAAATCAAAATCTTGAGGTGCATTATTTTTGTAAGAAAACTGACCATCATTATCTGATTTCCACCCATCAACACCTACGTATAAACCTAGTAGAGTGTCAGCTTGCGCTGCGGGTGCTAAACATGCCATTGAAAGGGCTGCTGCTAAACAATACTTTTTCATTTTTTATCCTTGAGCTAGTAGTTCGCTGAGTTCGATTAAAGCCGCATTGGCTCTAGAAATATAATTCGCCATAACTAAAGAGTGGTTAGCCACATAGCCAAAACCATTCCCGTTTAAAATAAGTGGGCTCCACACTACCTCTTGAGTAGCCTCAAGCTCACGTATAATTTGCTGAACACTTACACGTGCATTTTTCTTTTCAAGCACATCATTAAAGTCATACTCTATCGCTTGTAAAAAGTGCAGTAACGCCCAAGTAGCACCACGCGATTCATAAAACACATCGTCAATTTCTAACCACGGTGTTCTTACTTGCTGCTGTAGAGGAGCAAGAGTTGCTTGTTTATTAGATGAATTACCCGCTAAATCGGTATTCACTTTTTCCTGACCTACACTGGCACTTAAACGCTGGCTTAAGCTACCCAAACGTTTTTCAGCTTCTTTAAGCCAACTACGTAAGTTATCTGCTCGTGCGTAAAATTGACTATCACGCTCATGCTGGTTTGCAATTTGCGAACGATAAACGACTAGATAATCAATCCCTTTTTGATACTCACCTTCGGCACTTGGCCAAGCCCATGCTTCAGAGCTTATATTAAACTGAGGCTGTGCTTTTTTAAGCGCTTCATGCTCTGTTGATTGTGATTGCGAACGGCTAAAGTCTTTTCGCATAGAAAGCGATAAATCACGTACCATTTCTAACGCACCGTACTCCCATGCAGGCATATCATCCATAATAATACTTGGCGGCATTACATCATTTGATAAGTAACCACCTGGTTTATCAAGTAAAGTACTGGCAACGGTAATAAGTGTTGATGTAGTTGTGTAGCCAATCACCATTTGTTCACTTCTAAGCTCTGCTTGTTCTTTTGCATTTGCAACAACATCAAACCGTGAAGGCTCTGTGCTCCAATAAACAGCAATGGCGTAAAATATAATAAGCAGTAAAATAACTATTCCTGCTATTTTCCCTTTATGTTGCGACATATATACTCCTAGTGGTGAGAATGTTGAGTTGATGGTTTTGACTGTTCAGCTTGCGCTTCAAGTGAGACAACTTGAGCATTAGTAAACAAACGGTTACCGTCACTAAAATATAGCGTGAGTTTTCGTTCTTGCCCTATTTTTAATGGTTCTTGCGGCTCAAATACCATTAAATGATAGCCACCAGGTTGAAAGCTTACACTTTTGTGCGCTTTAATTACTACCGATTCAACCTTTTGCATTTTCATCATGCCATTAGCGTGTGAATGCTCATGTATTTCTACACGACCTAACCCATCAATACTTGCCTTTGTTAAGGTAGCGGCATTACCACTATGATTAGTAATGGTTAAGTAACCTACGCTTGATGTACTTGCAGGCAAAAACTCTCTAACTTGGGCATTACTAACTTCAAGTTCGACTACATCAGTACCGTGTTCATGCCCTGAATGCGCTGACAACGATGACGAAAAAAAACTAAACATTAATGCAGAAGCCATCGAAAAACATAGTTTCGTCATCATACTCATCCTTATTAAAACATAAAATAGCATGCTAAATTTAACATAGTTAACTTATAATAGTCAGTAAAATTAAGGATTAAGGAGCCACTTTTTTGTTACCGATAACTAACCAACACAATACAGCAACAAATAGTAACGACCATGTAATCATTGCTGTTCCAAATAAAAGAGCTAAAACAGTACCTACAAGTGCAACTATACCTACACCAACTAATCCCATAGCCATTAACGCAACAACAGCGACTACAGAAACAATTGCCACTAAAGCACCAACTAACTCAAGCCCCACCCAGCTAATATCTGCAATCCAAAGCGGAAACTGCCAAGTATCAAAATGTATAAACAATATAAAATCAGTAAAAAATAATAAATAATAAATAAACCAATACACATACAGCCAAGGTTTTCATTTTATCACTCCTTAATTCGGGTTAATAAATCACTTATAGGTAGCAATTACAAAATAAGTTGCGCTAAATTGACTTAGCAAAATCATATAACCCGAGTACATATTAATACGCTTTTTCTTCAAGACAACAATGCGCTATAAAATAACCTAGCGCTATTACAAATGGAAAACTCAAAAATAACAAAACGGTTACCAAACGCGTTGCCCATACAGGAAAATCTAACCTATGAGCCAACCCACTACATACGCCTGATATTTTTTTGTTAAGCGTGTTTTTATACCAATTACGTTGATGATTAAAATTACTCATAACAACCTCCTAAGCGGTCTTCTGTAAATTAGTTTTTAAACTTGCTTTTAAACTAGCTAGCTCGGCATCAACTTTTTCATTTTTAACTAACAATTCAATTTGAACTGCAGTAGTTCTCGCTGTGTCAGTTAAATCATAAGCCTCTATTTGAGATTCAATACCCTCAACACGTTGCTCTATTTGCTCAAAGCGAGATAATGCATGTGCAACCTTATCGCTTTGTAATTGCGTACTAATTCGCTTTCTAGCAATTACTATATTATGACGTTGCATTAGTTGAGTTTGTTTTGATTTAGCCTGAACCATTTTTTGTTGAAGTCGCTCACAATCAGCTTTAATTTTTAAAATAGACTCTTGCAATGTTTTTAGTTGCGCTTGCTTACTAGCAATACTTTCGCTAACACGTTGCTTTTCGAGTAATGCGGATTTAGCTAAGTTATCACGACTTTTTTCTACTGCTAACTCTGCTTTTAATTGCCAATGAGCTAACTCACCTTCTTTATTTTCAATTTGACGAGTAATTATTTTCTCTTCGCATAGTAAAGCGGCAGCTGTGGTTCGACACTCGTTTAACGCATCTTGCATGTCGTTAAGCATTAAATTAAGTAACTTCTCAGGATCTTCAGCCTTATCCAGCATAGCTACAATGTTTGATTGAATTACATCACTTACCCGGTTAAATATTCCCACGGTCTTCTCCTGTTAATTTCAAATTGATTACAACAAGGGGATTCCAAGAGTTGTGCCAAGTTCATAAAAACAAAAATAAAACGTTTAATATCAAACAATTAAATAGTTAAGCATTAAATTTTTAATGACTTCAAACTGAACAAAGCAGAGTGTAATTAACCAATAAACTATATTTTTGACTAAATTGTGGGATCAAAAAAGCCACTCGAAAGTGGCTTAATATTTAATGTTTTAATCTAAATTCATTCAGGTACAAAGCTTAATGCTTTATCCATTACCGACAAGTCGGCTTGCTTCCCATGACCATTTTCTGATAAATGTCGTCTAAATCCACGTGCACCAGGTTGCCCCTGAAAAATACCTAACATGTGGCGTGCTACATGCCAAAAATTAGCACCAAGGCGCATTTCTTCTTCAATATAAGTATACATAGAACGCACAACATCATGACGAGATTGCATATTAGCAACATCTCCATAAATTTTTTCATCTACTTCATTTAATATAAATGGATTGCTGTAAGCTTCTCGTCCAATCATTACACCATCAATATGTTGCAAATGTTCTAGGCTCTGCTCAATCGTTTTAACACCACCGTTAAGGCTTAGATCTAGCTGTGGGTAATCTTTTTTAAGCTGATAAACTCGCGGATAATCAAGAGGAGGAACTTCACGATTCTCTTTCGGGCTCAAACCTTTTAACCACGCTTTGCGAGCATGGATAATAAAATCGTCACACCCTACTTTATGTGATGCTTCAATAAGTGCACATAAAAACTCATACGAGTCTTGCTCATCAATACCAATGCGCGTTTTGACAGTAACTGGAATATTTACTTCACTTTTCATTGCCGCAACACAGTCAGCAACTAACTGAGGCTCGCCCATTAAACAAGCGCCAAAACGGCCATTTTGAACTCGGTCTGACGGGCAACCTACATTTAAATTTATTTCATCGTAGCCACGTTCACCCGCTAACTTTGCACATTGCGCAAGCGCTTTAGGGTCAGAGCCACCAAGTTGCAGTGCAACAGGACCTTCGTGCTTATTAAAATGCAAGTAATCACCTCGACCAAATAAAATAGCCCCCGTGGTTATCATTTCGGTGTAAAGCACAGTATGTTTAGTCATTTTGCGATGAAAAGTACGACAATGGCGATCAGTCCAATCAAGCATTGGGGCCACAGAAAAGCGTCTATCCAAAGTACATTTATTCAAAGCAAACCTCAGGGTATTAAAGTTATTAAGCACAGCTTAAAAGGCGCTGCATATTACACAAAAGCCTAACGGGCATCAATGTTAAGAATACACCTGCAAGCCAAAATAATGGGCTATGCCATTTAAAATATTGGTAACCGCAACCGAGCTTAAAATAAGCCCCATTATTCTACTTATTATACTTGCACCACTGTCACCAATTAATTTATGTACATGGGTTGCAAGCAATAATAAAACTAATACAACAGCCAGTACAGCAAGCATCATCGATGATGTCATTAACTGCTCAACCCAGGTATATTCTTCATTTCTGGTCATCAATACAGCACCTAACATAGCGCCGGGGCTGGCGATAGATGGAATAGCTAGCGGAAAAATGGCAGTCTCCATACTATCGCGTACACTTTTAATTTCAGTTTCTGGTTTACTTTCACCAAATATCATTGAAAGTGCAAAAATAAGTAATATGATACCGCCGGCTATTTGAAAAGCCGAAAGTGGAATTTCAATTGCGTTAAGTAGTTGCTCCCCCGCGAGCACAAAAAACAAGAGTACCAATGCAGACACGCCTACCGCTTTTAATATAACTTTACGTTTAAATTTTTCATCCTCACCACGTGTAACTGCAATAAATACAGGTACAGTGCCAATTGGGTCTATAACCGCAAAAAAGAATATAAATATAGCTAATAGTTCATGCATTACTGGGTTTCCTAGGTAAAAAGCGCTTAATAAAAACGCTGCAACTACAACACAGTATGTTAGTATATCACGGTAGCATAAGGATGAGAGAATGATGAATATAGAATCACTCGTAAGTAAAGCAAAACAAGTATGTGACAACCGTGGTGCACGTTTTACGCCAATCCGCGAGAAAGTATTTCGCTTACTCGCCAGTGCACAAGGTGGTGTAGGTGCATACGATCTACTCGAACAATTAAAAGTAACAGAGACAGGTGCCAAACCTGCCACTATATATCGTGCATTAGATTTTTTGGCTGAACTAGGCTTTATTCACAAAATTGAAAGCACTAATGCATTTATGCTGTGTCACCATTTTGATCATATTCATCCGGTACAACTATTAATTTGTGATACATGCGGTTTTGTTAAAGAGTTACATTCAACTGTTATCTCACACGAGCTAAATAATTTAGCTGCCGAAGGTGGATTTGTTGTTTCGGGACAAACTATCGAAGCTCATGGAAAATGTGAGTCTTGTAGAGCATCGTAATCCCCAAAGTTTTTCTCAATGGCTATACTCATATAGTTGTAGCCATTTAATAGCACCAATTTAAGAGTAAACAATATGAATGTAGAGTTCATCAATCCGTTTTTATCCTCTTTGATCAATGTATTAAGTACAATGGCTCAGACTCAATTAAAGCCAGGTAAACCTCGTATTAAAACGGACGAAATCGCCTGTGGTGATGTATCAGGTCTGATTGGTATGGTGGGCCCTCAAACTCGTGGATCGTTTTCAATTACTTTTGATGAAGAATTAGCGCTAACAATCATGGAACGCATGCTTGGCGACCGTCCAGATACAATAGATGAAGAAGTCACCGATATGGTTGGCGAAATAACCAACATGGTAACTGGTGGTGCTAAAAATTTACTTGGCGAGAAAGGTTTCGACTTTGATATGGCAACGCCTATTGTGGTATCGGGTAAAGGTCATACAATTACTCATAAAAGCCAAGGTAAAAAAATCATCATGCCATTTAGCTGCGATGCAGGAAATGCAAACATCGAAGTTAGTTTCGATAAACTATGAGTTGGCAGCAAAAGCAAATTATATTAAAGCCTCGCCAGCGAGGTTTTCATATAGTTGATGACGAAATATTATCTCAACTTCCTGAACTGGCGAGTTACAAAATAGGCTTGTTACATTTATTTATTCAGCATACCTCAGCGAGCCTTACAATAAACGAAAATGCAGATCCCACTGTTCGTATGGACATGGAAAGCCATTTCAATAAATTCGTTCCTGAGCGTCAACCTTATTATCGCCACGATTATGAAGGTGACGACGACATGCCTGCACACATAAAAACCAGTACGTTAGGCTGCGAGCTAAGTATTCCTATTTCAAATGGTTATTTAGCGTTAGGTACATGGCAAGGCATTTATTTAGGTGAACATCGTGATTCTGGTGGTTCTAGACGTATTGTAGTAACAATTCAAGGTGAAACAATTTAAGCTTTATTTTTACTGACTACCTAAAGTTTACTCACACTAGAAGTGCTCACTTCTAGTTTATAAATTTACCTTTCGCTTAATTAAGACCAACAAACTGTACGTTTCAAATTTAATTAAAATAAAAAGTTTAAATCATACTTACCTATACCTCGGTCGCTTCCTATCGATTTTGGGCAAATATCAGCCAGACAGTTCTCTATATATTCATAAAACAGATATAGCATTATAAAACTATAATTTACATATTCAGTTAAATTTTCTTTAAAAAACAACCGAATTCATAAAATATGGTTTTTTATATTTAACGGGTACAATGCAAATAAAGTAACACCTACATAACCAAATCGGTAATATTATTTATGATCGCTAAATTCAGTGAAAACCTCTTAGGTAATGATTATATTTGTTCTGATATTCACGGTCATTTCTCTCTTCTTCAATCAAAATTAAATGACGTAGGCTTTAATGAAGCTAAGGATAGACTTTTCAGCTTAGGCGATCTAATTGATAGAGGTGATGAATCTGAGCAGGCACTATTGTGGCTGGATAAGCCGTGGTTTTATGCTATTCAAGGCAATCATGAGCGAATGTTAATTCATTCTGTAAGTGAAAGTTCAGAGCAATGGTGGAAACGCTGGATCCGCTCTGGAGGAGCTTGGGCTAAAGACCTATCAGAAGAGCAATTGGCTACTTTTTGTAAACGATTTATCGAATTACCAGTGGCAATTGAGTTAAGTCTACCTTCAGGTAAAAAAGTAGGTTTAGTTCATGCTGAGTTGCCATTTAGTTGTGATTGGTTTGACGTTGTGGAATTACTAAATACAGTTAATCCTAATGAACTAGATGATGTATTAGAGACTAAACGAATGATGTGGAGAAAACGTCAGTCACTTCGAATGGAAATAGATCTTGAGGAAATAGAGTTAGTTGAAAACATAGATCATGTTTTTCATGGTCACGCGATTGTTGGTCAATATGTCACTATTGGTAATCGGACTTTTATGGATTTAGGAAGTTATCAAACAGGAAGAATAGGTTTAATTGAACCCAGTAAGTTTTTAGACTAACCTGCTAATTTTGATCTAATTCTCATTTTAAAAAAATTAAAAAGCATAATCTTTATCAGCTTTATAGAACTAAAAAGATAAATAAAATATAGAAAATATAGAAAATATAGAAAATAAATTTAATAGGATTATTAGAGGTTTTAAAATAAGAGATTGGAGCGGTACACGAGGCTCGAACTCGTGACCTCGACCTTGGCAAGGTCGCGCTCTACCAACTGAGCTAGTACCGCATATAAAATTTCTAGTTATATAAATAACTTCAATTTCTTTTGGTTAGAAATTGGAGCGGTACACGAGGCTCGAACTCGTGACCTCGACCTTGGCAAGGTCGCGCTCTACCAACTGAGCTAGTACCGCATTTTTATTTCTTCAGTTATTTTACGTTGGTGCGCGACGGGTCGCGTTCAACATTCTAGCAACTGAGCTAGTACCGCATTTTTACTTCTTCAGTTATTTTACGTTGGTGCGCGACGGGTCGCGTTCAACATTCTAGCAACTGAGCTAGTACCGCATTACTAAATTTACTATCACTACAATTTCTTTTGGTTAGAAATTGGAGCGGTACACGAGGCTCGAACTCGTGACCTCGACCTTGGCAAGGTCGCGCTCTACCAACTGAGCTAGTACCGCATTTTTATTTCTTCAGTTATTTTACGTTGGTGCGCGACAGGTCGCGTTCAACATTCTAGCAACTGAGCTAGTACCGCACTTTTATTTCTTCAGTTATTTTACGTTGGTGCGCGACGGGTCGCGTTCAACATTCTAGCAACTGAGCTAGTACCGTATTTATTGATGGTAATTCAATCACTCAAACACACTAACCCCGCGTGGGTTATCGTCTTGAGCGGGGCAGGATTCTACAATAATGAGCTCTATTTGCAAGTGTTTTTTATAAATTAAAAAACTTTTCTCTGTAGACCTTCAATTCCATAATCGAATCGATAATATCATCCAAAGCAAGATGTGAGCCTTTTTTGTTCACTTGAGCAAGAACCTCAGGCTTCCAACGGCGCGCTAATTCTTTAATAGTACTTACATCGAGATTTCGATAATGAAAAAAGTCTTCAAGTTCGCGCATATACTTATTCATAAAGCGTCTATCTTGCCCAATAGAGTTACCACACATTGGCGAAGCGCCAGCTGGTACCCATAGCTTTAAAAACGCTAAAGTTTGCTCTACAGCATAGGCTTCATCAAAGGTACTTGCCTTACAACGAGCAGTTAAACCTGACTTACCGTGCTGAGTGGTACACCACTCGTCCATACCATTTAGTAATTCATCACTTTGATGAATAGCTATAGTTGGTCCTTCGGCTAATATATTCAAATCTGCGTCAGTGACAACAGTCGCAATTTCGAGTATTTTATCGGTCTCGGGTTCGAGCCCTGTCATTTCAAGGTCGAGCCAAATTAAATTTGATTTATTAATAGTCATAATTACCTAAGCGGTGCTTTCCTTTAGATCCAACGCATTTCGATATATCATATTAGCATCATACGTCGAGCTAAAGCTTTTTTTAGGAAAGTCGACATTTAACTAAGGTTATAGGCCTCCAGTGGCAAAACAGAAAAAATTAAGTAAAGGTCAATCTCGTCAGATTAAGGCCAACCATCAAAAGCGTATTAACAGCGCAGATGCAAAACCGGCTAAAAAAGGGGCGCAAGAGTGGCAAACCGATAATTTAGGTCAAGTAGAAAGCGCCGTTGTAATTAGTCGTTTTGGTCAGCATGCCGATGTCGAAACTGAAAATGGCGATGTACTTCGCTGTAATATACGCCGTACTGTGTCTAATTTAGTGTGTGGCGATGAAGTATTATTTCGTCGTGCAAAAGTAAGCGAAGGTGATTTAGCTGGTGTAATTGAAGCCACGCAAGAGCGTCGCTCACAACTTACCCGCCCTGATTTTTACGATGGCGTAAAAGTAATTGCAGCAAATATAGACCAAATATTAATGGTATCGGCTGTATTACCTGAATTTACCCCTAGCATTATCGATCGTTATTTAATTGCCTGTGAAGATATGGGCATTGAGCCAATTTTAGTGCTCAATAAAATTGATTTGATTGATGCTGAAGGTCTTGCCGCAATAGATAAAATCCTCGATATATATCGTAAGCTCGACTACAAGGTATTACTTGTTAGTAATATATCGAGCGAAGGTATAAACGAATTAAAAGAAGTACTTGTTGGAAAAAATAATATTTTTGTTGGGCAAAGTGGCGTAGGTAAATCTACCCTAGTTAATACCGTACTACCCGATGCAGCAATATTAACTAAAGAAGTATCTGAAAACAGTGGCTTAGGGCAGCACACTACAACTGTATCGCGCCTCCACCACTTACCAAGTGGCGGTAACTTAATCGATTCACCAGGAATTCGTGAGTTTGGGTTATGGCACTTAGATGTTGAGCGTGTAACGTGGTGCTTTAAAGAATTCAGAGAATTTATAGGCGGATGCCGTTTTAGAGACTGTAAACATTTAAACGATCCGGGCTGTATAGTTAAAGAAGCTGTCGCTGATGGAAAAATTTCGCAATTGCGTTTTGACAGCTACCACCGAATTTTAGAAACAATGGCTGATGGTCGTGCAGGCTCTCGCGCGCCTCGCGTATAATTTAGGAAAAAACTGTGAGTTTAGACAAATTTAAAATCGCAATGCAGTATGCAATGCCAAAACATTTTATTTCACGCGTGGTGGGTAAATTAGCCGCAGCTAAAGCGGGTGCGTTAACCACCACGTTAATTAAACTATTTATTAAGCAATACAAAGTAGATATGAGTGAAGCGCAATATCCAGATCCCGCTCATTATAAAAGCTTTAATGAATTTTTTACTCGTCCTTTAAAAGACGGCATGCGTCCAATGGTCGAAGATAGCAATATTATTATTCATCCAGTGGATGGCGCAATCAGCCAGCTAGGCGATATTGTTGACGGACAGCTAATACAAGCTAAAGGTCACGATTACAGCTTACAAGCGCTATTGGGCGGCTCACAAGACGACACTATACCGTTTTTAGGCGGTAAGTTTGCGACTATTTATTTAGCACCAAAAGATTACCACCGTATTCATATGCCAGTTGATGGTACGCTAAGTAAAATGATTTACGTACCCGGTGATTTATTTTCAGTGAATCCGCTTACAGCGCAAAACGTGCCTAACTTGTTTGCACGTAACGAACGTGTAGTAGCAATTTTTGAAACTGAAATTGGTCCGCTTGCTATGGTGCTTGTTGGCGCAACAATAGTGGCAAGTATAGAAACTATTTGGGCAGGTACAGTAACGCCACCAGCAGGTAGTGATGTATTTAGTTGGAAATACCCAACCACTGGCGATAACGCTATCACGCTTAAAAAGGGTGAAGAGATGGGTCGCTTTAAATTAGGCTCTACTGTGGTACTTGCATGGGGTGCTGATAAAGCTGAAATACTGGACGATCAATTACCAGAAGTGGTGACTCGCTTAGGTACTGCGTTTGCAAAAATTAACGACTAAAATCAATCGTTAATTAGAAATCAAAAAAACCGCGTTTAATTAACGCGGTTTTTTGTTGTAAACGTAGCCCATCACGCCAGCAACCTGTGCGTCTACGGTGTTTATTACATCGAACTTGACGTGAAACGCTGTGTTGTAGATACCATCTCTCATTTTAAGCTTCAAGGTCGTATTTAACTTTCTTGGAGCTTAAACGCTTCTTGGTTTTTTATTACACCAAAACATATA
>NZ_WTLC01000089.1:0-2552 GCF_011378875.1 Pseudoalteromonas sp. Z9A5 | reverse complement strand
TCAATAATACCCGCTGTATTAGAAAAAGTTTTATGTAATAATTTACTCAAGTGCATAGTCGATTTACTTTGTAATTTCTTTGGTCGGAAAAACATCTAAGATCAAAATTGGCTGTGCACTTCAACTGTTTTTTAAACTACCTTATTGATTTATATTATCAAATTGTGGGGATTCCTCAGGATTTGACCCCATTGGCTCTTTCTTAATAATTGTGGGGATCCCTCAGGATTTGACCCCATTGGCTCTTTCCGGTTGATGTAGATATAGATCAATTTAAAATTAGTTTTGAGACCCTTTCTCACACGTTAAACGTAGATTATATTTTTAAACGAATTCGTTAAGGATGCTAAACATGAACACAATTAGTCCATTACAAGCCGGCGATACTGCCCCCGCTTTTAGCCTACAAAACCAAAACGACGAAACAGTAACATTAAGCGAGCTGTTAAAAGAGCAACAAGTGCTTGTGTACTTTTACCCTAAAGCGTCAACGCCGGGCTGTACTGTACAAGCCGAAAACCTACGCGACCAACAAGCCGAGCTTGCTAAATTTAACACCCGCGTTGTAGGTATTAGCCCAGATCCGATTAAGCGCCTGAAAAACTTTGAAATGAAAAAAGAGCTTAACTTTGACCTGCTATCCGATGAAGACCACGCCATTGCTGAAGCATTTGGTGTATGGGGCTACAAAAAGTTTATGGGTAAAGAGTACGATGGTATTCACCGCCTTACGTTTTTAGTAGGCCAAGACGGTAAAGTTAAACACCTATTTGATAAGTTTAAAACCAAAGACCATCATCAAGTGGTTTTGGACTATCTCGCAGCAGAGTAAGCTAATGGCAGAGTAAGTTAGCTACCAGCTATTAGAAAAATACAGAAAAGCGTTGCTCAAAGGCGACGCTTTTTTTATGCTAATTATTAAATATTTAGGTTAATATTCCGCATCTCTAAAAGTACAGCGCGGTTCACTATTAACAAAGTCTGAAAATGAAATAGTACAATCAAGGAAAAATCGCCCAGGTCCTCTGGCACTTATATCAATTACTAATTTTAAAGCATCTTTCGTAAACTTAACATTTTTATATGAAATAGCACTCACGTCTTTTCTCGCATCAGTCACTTCGCCTATTTCATCTGTAAAACTACAAAATTCTTTGCTACCTGACTCACCTAGCTTTATTTTAAAACAAGGATAGTCTTCTGTATTATAGCTAAGGTAAGTAGCCATTTTCCCTTGGTATTCACCCTCGATCATAACTGAAGGTTTTAAGTCGGCTTTATTCTCATTGACTACAGCCATACAAGCCGTGAAAGGGAATAATAATAATAATACAAATAGACTTTTTAAGTTATTCATGGTGTTACTCCAAGAGGTATTAATGAAGCAAATTTACTTCTCATATTAAAACGCTCAATGGGTACATGAGCCCATTTAGAACGATCACTCATAAGCGTTTTAATATTGCTTATATCTCCTTTCGAAAGAGGTTCTTGTAAAAACTCTCTCGTTTTAGGCGAGTAATCACCGCGATATTTCAAATCAACGAATAATTCTAAAACTGATTTTGGCATTAAATCAAAATCAACCGTACCATATTTTTTTACTGTATCTCCTTTATTACAAATGCGCTTTACTTCAGACTCTTCATATGAATATGCAATATTAAAAAGAGCAAGTTGAGCTGGGGCTGTAATTTGAAAGTCAAGAAGATCATTTTCTACAATAAACCGTTCAGCATTTATACCCGATAAGCGCGCACCTCTGCTTAACTTCTGAGCATGAAATAATGAAAGTCCAGCTTTTACAAGCTCGGTTTGGACTCTCGTAGAGGATTTGCCTTTCATATCATAGCCTCGTCCAAGCGTTAATCCAGACACGAGATTCGGAACATGGAGAATACGGCTATGAAAGAGACCACCTTCTTTACCTTCAGAGTCCCAAGTTAAAACTCCTCTAGTTGGCGAAGTTATAGAGCTTAATCTAAAGCTATTTTTTAAATTGCTTACAAGTACCTTAAAGGTTCTTTGATTACTAGATACGACCCCATCGGGTGTTCCCATTTTAACTACATTTTTTGAAAGTCATTTAATAGGGAGAGGCTGTCTGTATCAAATTTATTATTCACCTTAAGAGGTTTTCTACAAATTTGCCTTGCATAAGTATTGAGTAAAGCTTTAATTAAATAAATATCTACAGACGAATTTTTCCCTTTATCTCCAACTGAACCTGTCATTTTAAGTGAAATCATTATTACTCCTTTAATTGTAAATTTGCATACTTGTAAACTCAGTTTATTTTTACATAACTATGAACTTTAGGCTATTAAAAGAGCCAAAAAGGTCAAACCTTGACTTCATACATCAAACTATCTCGAATTTTTCGAATTTTAGTTTGCCCTTATCATCTTCAATTATTAACTTATTTAGCCTAAATATCATTGATTCGTCAGAACCATAGGGGTCACCCATTAGAAAATTCCGGTCAAGCAGGCAGCTGTGTTTTCTTGATCTTTTTATTCAAAAATCAAGTGATCTTATTATTTAGACTCAAT
>NZ_WTLC01000088.1:0-2619 GCF_011378875.1 Pseudoalteromonas sp. Z9A5 | reverse complement strand
AATAATAGAGATAACTTAATAAGTTTTTTTGGTAATGCAATCACAATTTGCCAGTGGTGGTCGTATGATTTAACCGAAGAAAACAAGCAAAAATCAATAACCGCACTAAAGCTTGCGGCAAAAGCCGGCGAAGCTATTTTTAGGCTAGGGCGAGAGCCTGAGAAAGAGCAGCGTATCGTGATTGACGACATATTAGATGCCACCTACAACGGCGAAAGCTTGTTGTGGGATGGGCGCTTGGATGCAATTCGCTGGCAACAAGCCTTTTTTTGCGCAGCAATTGTCCGTGACCAAGATGCGATGGATAGTTTAGCGAAGTTTCCTGTATCTGTAATGCGCCAGTGCTCTACCACAAACAGTGAAGCCGAGTATGCACTTGTTGAATTAATACAAGCAATTCACCGTCGAGTATCAAATGATGAAGGTTTAGAGGTTTTTCGAAAGGCGATAGAAGAAGTTAAGTTAAACAACACGGACCCGTGGGTAAACTATTGTACCAGCGGAAAAGTCGGTTTTATTCTTGCTTTTATGATGGAAGGAGAGATTACCCCGAGCGAGGCTCTAGTTAACGCATTGAATGATAGCTGGGAGTACCACGAGCGATTCTGTGATAAAGGGTACCAACAACCTAATTTTTACATGCCAATTGTCTTGCTAGGTTTAACGTGCATGGCAAAAGACTATGGTAACGAACTCAACGTGCAATCAGATTTTATCCCGCAGTTTTATATTGATGGAGATTATTTGTAGTTTTACCTCAGTACCCAAAACCCTCAACTAAACAGATTTAATTTAAAGGAATAAATATGATAACCATAATACGTGATTATGAGTCCGTAATGCTTGAAGATAATATTGAAAGTTTTGAAGATGATTATAATCACTCGATTGAATGCTTACCTATAAAAAGAGATAATTTAGTTTCTTTATTAAGCAATGCAATCAAAATCTGCCAGTGGTGGTCGTTTGACTTAACGGATGAAAACAAGCAAAAATCCATAAAAGCATTAAAGCTTGCGGCAAAAGCCGGTGAGGCAATTTTTAGGCTGGGTCGAGAGCCAGAAAAAGAGCAGCGCGTTGTGATTGACGAACTATTAGATGCCACCTACAACGGCAAAGGTATGTTGTGGGAAGGTGGTTTTTTGCATGCAGGTCGTTGGCAACAAGCCTTTTTTTGTGCAGCAATTGTCCGTGACCAAGATGCGATGGATAGTTTAGCGAAGTTTCCTGTATCTGTAATGCGCCAGTGCTCTACGACAAGCAGTGAAGCCGAGTATGCACTTGTTGAATTGATCCAAGGTATACACCGCCGGGTATCCAATGATGAGGGTTTAGCTTTACTAGGCAAGGCGTTAGAAGCGGCTAAATTAGACACCACAGACCCATGGGTTAACTATTGTACCAGCGCGAAAACTGACTTTATTCTTACCTTTATAATGAAAGGAAAAGGCAGTCCGAGTACCGCCTTAGCAGATGCATTGAATGATAGCTGGGAGTACCACGAGCGATTCTGTGATAAAGGGTACGAACAACCTAATTTTTACATGCCAATTGTCTTGCTAGGTTTAACGTGCATGGCAAAAGATTACGGTAATGAACTTAACGTGCAATCAGACTTTATTCCGCAGTTTTATATTGATGGCGACTACCTGTAATTTCACCCTAAACGCTCCAGAAACCGACATAATTTAAAGGAATAACCATGATAAACGTAACGCGTGAATATAAGCCTATAAGCATAAAAAGAAATAGTGAACGTTTTGAGCGGATGTATAACCACTCGATTGGAGCTTTACCCATAAAAAGAGATAATTTAATAAGTGTTTTTAATAAGGCACTCACAATCTGCCAATGGTGGTCGTTTGATTTAACCGAAGAAAACAAGCAAAAATCAATAACGGCACTAAAGCTTGCCGCCAAAGCCGGTGAGGCTATTTTTAGGCTAGGTCGAGAGCCTGAAAAAGAGCAACGTATCGTGATTGACGACATATTAGACGCTACCTACAACGGCAAAGGGATGTTGTGGGAAGGTGGGTTTTTGCATGCCGGTCGTTGGCAAAAGGCCTTTTTTTGTGCGGCAATTGTTCGTGACATTGATGCGATGGATAGTTTAGCGAAGTTTCCTGTATCTGTAATGCGTCAGTGCTCTACGACAAGCAGTGAAGCCGAGTATGCACTTGTTGAATTAATTCAAGGTATACAACGTCGAGTATCAAATGATGAAGGTTTAGCTTTACTAGGCAAAGCGCTAGAAGAGGTAAGATTAGATACCACAGACCCGTGGGTTAACTATTGCACCAGTGGAAAAACAAATTTTGTTCTCGCCTTTATGATGGATGGAGAAGTCACCCCAAGTACGGCATTAGCAAATGCATTAACTGATAGCTGGGAGTATTGTGAGCGTTTTCGTGATTTAGAAGGATATGAACAACCTAATCATTACATGCCTATTCAGTTGTTAGGCTTAGCATGCATGGCAAAAGATTACGGTAACGAATTAAACGTGCAATCAGATTTTATCCCGCAGTTTTATATTGATGGCGATTATTTATAGTTTTACCTCAGTACCCAAAACGCTCAACTAAACAGATTTAATTTAAAGGAATAAACATGATAAAC
>NZ_WTLC01000087.1:0-2738 GCF_011378875.1 Pseudoalteromonas sp. Z9A5 | reverse complement strand
ATAGAAGAAGCCGATACAAACCAAACCGCGACAGTCACCTTTACAGATAGCAATAACGACACAGTTGTAGTTACTGGCGTATCAATTAACGCAGCAGGTGAGTGGGTTATTGATGCAACAGACATAACAACGCTTGCCGATGGTGAAATTACAGCAAGCGTTAGCGCATTAGACGTTGAGGGCAATTTAGCCACAAATGAAACCAGCTTTACCAAAGACGCCAACGCCAATGTAACCGTTGAAATACAAGATACAGCTGATAACGTTATTAACGGCAATGGCGAAAGCTCAGCTGTAAAAATTACAGGCACAGCGGTTGGTGTAGAGAATGGCCGTACGGTTACAGTAACAGTGACCGATGGCACAACAACTAAAACCTTTACTGCAATAGTGATTGGTGAAGCGTATACAATTTCAGATAAAGATTTATCAGCCTTTAACGATGGTGAAATTACAGCCACAGCCACGGTAAGCGACTTAGCTGGCAATACAGCAACTAGCCAAGATACCGCAATTATTGACCAAACAGCCGTTACTACCATTACAATGGCAGCGGGCGATGACGTAGTTAATAGCAATGAGCAAAGTAATGTAGTTGTAAGCGGTGTGATTGATGAAGCCGATACAAATCAAACAGCCACCGTGGTATTTACCGATAAAGACGGTAAAAAAGTAACAGTTGAAAACGTCGCTATTAACGCAGGTGGACAATGGCAAGTTGGTGCAGCAGACATAACAACGCTTGCCGATGGTGAAATTACAGCAAGTGTTAGCGCATTAGACGTTGAGGGCAACTTAGCCACTAACTCAACCACCTTTACCAAAGACACCACAGCTACTGTAACAGTCGATATTAACGATACAGACGACAATATAATAAATGGCAATGGCGAAAACACCAATGTTGAAATTACAGGTACTACAACCGGTGTTGAAGACGACCAAAAAGTAACGGTTGTAGTAAAAGATGCAGCCGGTAACGAACGCAGCTTTGAAGCCACCGTTACAAATAATGCTTACACAATTACAGGTGCAGACTTATCGGGTCTTAACGACGGTACATTAACCGCCACAGCCACCGTAAGTGATGTAGCCGGTAACACAGCCACTAATACCGATACAGCTATTCACGATAAAACAGCAGTTACTACCATACAAATGGCAGCGGGCGATGACGTAGTTAATAGTGATGAGCAAAGTAATGTAGTAGTAAGCGGTGTGATTGATGAAGCCGATGCTAACCAAACAGCCACCGTAATATTTACTGATAAAGATGGTAAAAAAGTTACAGTTGAAAACGTCGCTATTAACGCAAATGGTGAATGGCAAGTTGATGCAGCAGATATAACAACGCTTGCCGATGGTGAAATTGAAGTAAGTGTTAGTGCATTAGACGTTGAGGGCAATTTAGCCACAAACGCAACCACCTTTACTAAAGACACCACCGTTGCAGTAACAGTCGATATAAACGACACGAACGACAACGTAATAAATGGCAATGGCGAAAACACCAATGTTGAAATTACAGGTACCACAACCGGTGTTGAAGACGACCAAAAAGTAACGGTTGTAGTAAAAGATACAGCCGGTAACGAGCGCAGCTTTGAAGCCACCGTTACCAATAATGCTTACACAATTACAGATGCGGACTTATCGGGTCTTAATGATGGCACATTAACCGCCACAGCCACCGTAAGTGATGTAGCCGGTAATACAGCCACTAATACCGATACAGCCATACACGACAAAACAGCAGCTACTACCATTGCAATGGCAGCGGGTGATGACGTAGTAAATGCAGCCGAGCAAACAAATGTTGTCGTGAGTGGTCAGGTTACTGATATAGAGCCGACTAATACAGCAGCAGTTACTTTTACTGATGAAAATGGCTTACCCGTTACTATAAACAACGTCACAATTAATGACGATGGCAGTTGGGAAGTTAGTAGCGCAGATATTAATACGCTTGCCGATGGCACAATTACTGCCGCTGTTAGTGTATTTGATGATGCTGGTAACCAAGCTACAAATAGCACCACTTTCGAAAAAGACACCCAAGCTTCAATTTCTATTCCGAGCGAAAACAACGACTTATTAATTAACAATGCAGAAAAATCGGCTGTAGTTATCAATGGTCAAAGCGTAAATATAGAAGAGGGCAAAATCGTTAATGTTACGGTGTCTGATGGTACTAAAACAGTAACAGGGCAAGCGATTATTTTAGCTGATGGAACATGGCAAAGTAACTCGCTCGATTTAACGACCCTTGATGAAGGGGCACTGACTGTTACAGCAACAACCGCCGACACTGCAGGCAATACCGCAAATGCAGATCTTAACATTGTTAAAGATACACAAAGCGCTGTTACGGTAAATGTGGGCGATGATGCAGTTATAAATGCTGCTGAGCAAAGCACTGCTAAAGTAGCAGGCACAGTAACCGACGTAGAAGCTAACCAAAGCGTAGCAATTATCATTAAAGACAGTGACGGCAGTACTGTATTTAATGGCAATGCAAGTGTAGATGACGCTGGCAAATGGGAATTAGATAGCAGTATTTTAAATGCACTGTCTGATGGCGACTACACAGTAGATGTAAGCACACAAGATGTAGCCGGCAACGTAACTACTAACACGCTAGATTTCACTAAAGACACACAAGCCAGTACAACGCTAGTGCTTGAAGACTCAGTAATAAATGCAGCAGAAGACGACGCGGTAAGCGTAAGTGGTAAAGT
>NZ_WTLC01000086.1:0-2741 GCF_011378875.1 Pseudoalteromonas sp. Z9A5 | reverse complement strand
AACAAGTCTGTGGTTTATGCTTACACATAACCAACCCTTTGTGGCTCAAACATTGGGCATATCCAGTATTTAAAATATGAGCGGTTAACGTGCAGGCTTAATCAAATCTAATGGTTTAAAATAACAAAGACACCCACTTTAAAGAAAATAACAAAGACACCCACTTTAAATAGTGAGTGTTAGTTTACTACTAACACGTTGTACTTAAACAACATAACACAAAAGAAAAGGACTCTTCGATGCCAGCAATGAAATTAATCCAATCTGTAGGGATTGGCGGCGCAAATAAGCCAGACGATGTAAAAGAAGTACAAACCGCTTTAAATTCACTTCTGTCTCTTATAGCACCTACTAAAAAATTAGTTGTAGACAAGCGTTTAGGCTCACGCCCTGAAAACTCTAAAACGGTAGCTGCTATTAAGTTATTTCAAAGCAAAGTGGTAAATATGGTACGCCCTGATGGAAAAATAGATCCAAATGGACGCACCCATAGAAAAATCAACGAAAAGCTGGCGAGTGCCGCAGTAGTTACGGTTGTTCCAGTATCTGGAACGCTAAGAGCTACTTTAAAACGCAATCTCGAAAAATATGAAGATCGAATTCCTCATATGTATAAGGATACCACTGGTAATATAACTGCTGGGGTGGGGCATTTAATAAAAGATATTGAAGCAGCTAAAAAAATAGCTTTCGTAGTAAGAAGTACTGGTGTTCTTGCTACGAAAAAAGAAATTGAAGATGAATTTATTAAATTTAAAGGTTTGTCTCTAGATAAAAATACGATTGCAACAGCTTTCAAAAAATACTCAACATTAGAGTTAGGAGAGAGTTTGATGGATAAACAAGTTGAAAATCATATAAATAATTTTGAAAAAGAACTAAAGCAGGTGTATGGAACTCAGGAATTTCAAAGTTATTCTGATAATGTGAAATTGGCTTTATTTGACATGATTTTTAATTTAGGTATGACTAGGCTGATAAGCCGTTTTCCTAAGTTTAATCGTCACATCAAAGCAAATGATTTTGAAAAAGCAGCACTTGAATGTTCACGAACGGATGTTAGCGCTCAAAGAAATACTTATGTTAAAAATTTATTAGGAAAATAAATGAAGACTTTATATATATCTATTCTAATAAGCTTGAGTTTTGGTTGTGTTGCTACCTCAAAAATAGAACCTACATTTATAAAAGAAAATAGCACATATGCTTTTTTTGATAAGCAAATTAACCTAACCCAAGCTAAAGATTTTCCAAGTTTAGAAACAAAAAGGTGGTCTTATGAATTTGGGTTAGAATCATCTGAGGGCAAGTTTGAGAAAGTCGAAACATGTGAAGCATTAACAGAAAAAATAAAAAATGGATATCAAGCTTTTAGATACTCTGAACAAAAAGTTGTAAATGCAAGAAAACTCACGTGTGAAATGTGGCGAGTTATGAGTAAACTAACTTCTTCAGATGTTTCGTATTTAAGAGGCTTTGAACATAACTTGAATTTACCAAAGAAAATGCCTCCAGAGCTCTCTTTAATTATTTCAAAAGATGATGAGCGTAATTTAGCAAAAGCAAATAATTGGGAAGAAATGAGTCATGTTAAAAAGGTAGAGCCATTAAATAAAGACCAAGCTATTTATTATGATAACGCCGGCGGTATTCAAAAGTTAACAGTTATGGCAAAAGGCGATTATAACAACGACGGCATTGAAGATATGGTCTTGGATATGACCAATGGTGTAGAAGGTGGAAGTTACGCATCTATCTATGGTTATGTGGTTACACGACTAGCTGCCGATGCACCTTATACGTTAATTAAGCAGTTTTAATCACTTAAAATATAACAATGGCACCCATCTTAATTTTTGTTTGGTTGAGTTGGGTGTGGTTTAGTTTTTACAAGAAGAAAATAAACTAGACACCCAACCTAAATTTGCACTTTTTAAGGTTAATGACTAAATTTCAATTAGTCTAAAAAGTGAGCAGGTGTTTTATGGCTATTGCAAGAAAGCGTCAGGTAAGTTTGGTTGATACAAAATATTATCACTGTATTTCACAGTGTGTTCGTCGTGCCTTTCTGTGTGGTGAAGACCACTTTGCAGGTAAGTCTTACGAACATCGACTAGGTTGGGTTAAAGATAAGCTACTTGTATTAGCAACGGTATTTTGTATTGATGTATGCGCTTACGCAGTAATGAGTAACTACACCCATTTAGTACTGTATATTGATGATAAAAAAGCAAATAGGCTGAATGATAAAGCGATTATTATTCGCTGGCATAAACTCTGTAAAGGCACCGTACTGACGCAAAAGTACATACAGGGTGAAAAGCTAAGTAAAGCTGAGCTTATCTTTTTTAATCAAACAGTAAAACAATACCGAGAGCGCTTATCAAGTATCAGTTGGTTTATGCGGTTGTTAAACGAAGGTATTGCGCGCAGAGCGAACAAAGAAGATAACTGCACAGGACGATTTTATTCGTTGCCATCCATGGCGCTCACCCTTCGGGCCGCCTAAGGCGTTCAAAGTTGTTCCATACAACTTTGTGGGAGGGGCGCTTTACGTCTCAAGCATTATTAGATGAAGCAGCACTTGCCGCCTGTATGGCGTATGTAGATTTAAATCCTATTAGAGCTAAAATGGCTAAGACCCCACAAAAATAAGCTAGACATCCATCCTAATTGTTTGCAGTTTGGCTAACTAAGTACTAGGCTTTTATCAGTGTGAAAAACAAGCAGAGTGTCTTATG
>NZ_WTLC01000085.1:0-3039 GCF_011378875.1 Pseudoalteromonas sp. Z9A5 | reverse complement strand
ACTTTACCACTTACGCTTACCGCGTCGTCTTCTGCTGCATTTATTACTGAGTCTTCAAGCACTAGCGTTGTACTGGCTTGTGTGTCTTTAGTGAAGTTGAGGGTGCTTGTTGCTGGATTACCCGCTATATCTTGTGTGCTTACATCTACCGTGTAATCGCCATCTGATAAAACCCGTAAAATAGAGCTATTAAGCTCCCAGTTACCTTGCGCATCTACGGTAGTTGTAGCTGTAAATAGCTCATCGCCATTATTGTCTTTTAGTACAATATCAACTTCTTGTCCTGACTCTACATCACTAATTGTGCCGCCAACTTTTGCTGTTGCTTGCTCTTGTGCATTAATAAAAGCGTCATCACCTACATTTACGTCTATTGTGGCTTGGGTATCTTTAACTAATGTTGTGCTATTTACTGCTTCGTTACCTGCGTTATCAAACACGCTTACACTTGCTGTAATGTCGCCATCGGCTAATTCGCTAATATTTGCAGCGGTTACAGACCAATTACCATCACTGTCTAAAACAATGTTTTTAATTGTCTCTGTTTTACCGTTTTGATCGGTAAAGGTAACCGTTATATTGTTGGTTGACTCTACGTCATCTACTTTTCCGCTAAGTGCTACGGCTTCATCTTCGGCTGCATTAATAAGCGTATCTGCAAGCTCTATGGTGGTAGTCGCTTGGGTATCTTTTATAAATGCTGCGCTATTAACCGCTTCATTACCTGCGTTATCAAATACGCTAACACTTGCAGTTACTTCACCATCCGCTAATCCACTAATATCTGCTGCAGTTACAGACCAATTACCTTCGGCATCAAGAGTAATATTTTCTATTACTTCTATTTTTCCGTTTTTATCTGTAAAGGTAACGGTTACGTTATTAATTGACTCTACGTCATCTACTTTTCCGCTAAGCGCTACAGCTTCATCTTCGGCTGCATTAATTACGTTATCGGCAAGTTCTAGCGAGGTGGTTGCTTGGGTATCTTTATTAAATTTTGTGCTATTTACAGCTTCGTTGCCTGCGTTATCAAATACGCTTACGCTTACTGCAATTTCGCCATCGGTAAGTGTACTTATATCACTTGGGTTTATTTGCCAGTTGCCGCTGCTGTCTACATCAACAGTTGCAGTAACTGAATTGGTGCCGTCGGTAAATGTAACAGTTACTTCGCGTGTAGCCTCAATGTCGGTAACTGTTCCGCTTATAATTACATTGCTTTGCTCAGCTGCATTCACTACATCATCGTTTTCAGCTACTTCAATTGTGGTACTTGCTAGTTTATCGTGCTCGGCAGTGTCGTTACTTGTAGCGGTATTACCTGCTATATCGGTTACGGTAGCAGTCGCTGTTAATGTGCCATCATTTAAAGCTGAAACATCGGCATCTGTAATTGTATAAGCGCCATTAATAACCGTTGCGATAAATGTTTTACTATTTGTGCCATCGCTCACAACTATTGAGACTGTTTGACCATTTTCAATATTAGTTACATTACCAGTAATGCTAACAACTGTATTTTCTGAGTTGCCATTAATTACATTATCATCAGTGTCGTTTATATCTACAGTAACACTGGCTAGCTGGTCTAATAAAACGGTATCGTTTGCACTAGCTAGGTTTCCTGCTAAGTCTAAAACAACGGCAGTGGCTGTAATTGTGCCGTTATTTAAGCCCGATATATCTACATTTTCAAAACTGTATTGACCGTTAGAAACTGTGCCTATTAATTCAATCTCTGGGTTTTCACCATCAGATACTGTTACTGTAATTGATTGACCATTTTCTATATTTTCAACTACGCCGGTTATGGTTATTTGTGAACTTTCATTACTGCCGTTAATAACACCGTCGTCAGTTTGAGCAATATTTAATGTAACACTGCTTAGGGTATCTTTAACAAATGTGAGCTCTGAACTTGCAGGGTTTCCGGCTGAGTCAATCACTGTTACAACTGCGCTAATTTGACCTTCAGCTAAATCAGTAATTTGAGCGGTGGTAACTTCCCAAGTTCCATCTTGTGCAACATCAACTTTAATTACTTTAGATTCATCATTTGTATCGGTTAATGTTAACGTTACTTGCTGACCTGGTTCTACATCAACTGTATTACCTTTTAAAACAACACTGTTTTGCTCTGTTTGATTAATTACTTGGTCGGTATCAACCAGGGTAATATCTATTTCAGCCAAGTTATCTATTTGAGCTGTATCTTGAGATGAAACTGGGTTGCCAGCAATATCAGTAACCGATGAGGTCGCGGTAATTGTGCCATCGTTTAATGCACTTGCATCAATTGGATCGGTTACATATTCACCATTAATTACGGTTGCTGTTGTAGTGATTGCTGGGTTAACGCCATCGCTGATAGTGACATTAACAGTTTGACCATCTTCAACATCAGTAACTGTTCCGCGTACAACGATCTCTGTACTTTCGCCGTTACCGTTAATAACTGAGTCGGCTGTTTTATCAATGCTTGTGGTTATTGCAGCGGTATTATCTAGCTCGACTGAATCCACAGCGCTAACAGGGTTGCCTGCTAAATCAGACGCTGTTGCTGTGGCTGTTAATGTGCCGTCATTTAGGCTACTTGCATCAATAGGATCTGTTACATATTCGCCATTAATTACGGTTGCTTGTACTTCAACTGGCGGATTAACGCCGTCGCTGATTGTTACAGTAACCGTTTGACCATCTTCAACATCAGTAACCGTACCACGCACTACTATTGCAGCGCTTTCGCCGTTACCATTAATAACTGAGTCGGCTGTTTTATCAATGCTTGTGGTTATTGCAGCGGTATTATCAAGCTCAACCGTATCTTGTGCTGTTACAGGATTACCTGCCACATCTGATGCAGTTGCTGTGGCGGTTAATGTGCCATCGTTTAGTGCGCTTGCATCAATTGGATCGGTTACGTATTCGCCGTTAATTACGGTTGCAAACACTGTAATTAATGGGTTTATTCCATCACTCAATGTTACGGTAACTGTTTGACCGTCTTCAACATCAGTAACCGTACCACGTACAACA
>NZ_WTLC01000084.1:0-3504 GCF_011378875.1 Pseudoalteromonas sp. Z9A5 | reverse complement strand
CTGCTTTTGGGATAGATAGTGGTTTGGCGATTACTATCAGATCAAATTCAGAGCATGTTTTCAAGTTTTATTCCTTAAGATCCAACCTATGAATAGGTATTAAAAAAGCCGCTCACTTATTAAGTGAGCGGCTTTTTTATGCCCAGAGACTAAGCCCTAAGCATTTATACAAATATTAAAATTTGTAGTTGTACTGAGCACCAATTAATACTGCATGACCTTTTGATTCAAAAGACCATTCACTGCCAGAATCATCAGCTTCAGTAAAGTTTTGTGTTTTACCACGAATAATACTCGCACCTAAATCAACGTTAGAGTTTTGATCTATTGTGTAGTTACCACCAAACGAGAACCAAAAACGATCTGTATCTGGAATCGAAATTGATAGGTGTGTTTGTGATACAGGCGACTCATCAAATGCAACACCGGCACGAAGTAATAAATCTTCATTTAGTTGATAGTCAGCACCCACAGAATAACGGAATGAATCGCTGAAGCTTTCATCTTTTTCAAATCCAACAAACTTATCACCAGTTGGTGCCGTTACTTGTGCTTCTAAAGACTCAAAGCTACTCCAGCCAGTCCATAATACACTGTAGTGTAAACCTAATTTGTCGTCTAACTGATGAGAACCAGAAAACTCAGCAATAGCTGGTAAAGTAATTTCTACTGAACCAGGAAGATCAGCACCACCAGTACCACCAGCGGCGGCTGGTAATCCGTTAGAAAAATCGCCATCAAACGTAATATCAGTTTCTGTACGGTAGTTAAAACCAAAACGGCTATTTTCATCTAACTGATACATTAAACCTACGTTTAAGCCAAAGCCAGTGTCGTCACCTTGAAGGTTTACTGCATCAGTACCAAAATCAAAGCCACTTGCATTTGCACCCACTTTACGAATAACAGTCGCATCAGCATAAATAGCATTTAAGCCTATACCAAAGCTAAATTGCTCAGATACTTTATATGCAACGCTTGCATTAAGGTTTACTGTAAATATTTCTGTCTCACCAGCAATTTGACCAGCTACATAATCATCTTGAAACTCTGTAGATAAACCAAAGTTAGAAAATGCACCAAAGCCAATCGATACTCTGTCGTTGTATGGCATAGTAAAGTAAATTGCAGGAACAATAGCGCTAGGAGCAATACTGTCATCATCTAATGCATTAGGATCAATACCGTTATTAGTGCCTTCACCTTCAATGCTTACATCAGGGATAACACCAATAGCTGCAACGCTTAGTTGCTTTTCTTTAAATAAAGTCATTAGAGCTGGGTTACGAGCAACAACAGACGCGTCGTCTGCAATAGAAGCTTCACCAGCATATGCACGGCCTAAACCCGATGCATTTTGCTCTGATAATTGAAACGCAGCTGCAAAACTGTCAGCTGAAACAAATGCAAGCGAAGCTGCAATAAGAGTTTTAGTAAATTTCATTGTTGTGTCCTCACCAAACGAACTGTTTGGATAACTATGTGTGTTGTTATTAGGGTTTCAAACCTTGTCACACTACCTTAATTTTTTGTAAAAAACTCTATGAATAAGTTAAAAAACAGCAAAAAACATGATTTTTAACGGCATTTTAACAACTAATTAAAACTCATCGGACTAGAAGTGTGCTATTAGAGTATATACTCTAAATGTAATTAGTTATCATTTAGATTGACTTGAAAAATTTAGCAATTTACACTGAGTATAAAATAACAAAGGGAATAAAATAGTGACCATTTCACTCATTGTGGCTGGACTTTTTTTTTGTGGTGCAAGTGTGTTCTGCTTTTACAAGGCTAACTACTGTGCATGTACCCAAGCAGGTCAATGCGATAATCCAGTAAACCATTATTGGCTTGGGGCTATGCTTAGCGCATTAATTTCATTAGCGCTTTGTTGCTTAGCACTGCATGTAGAGCTGGGTACTTTATTATGGTTAACGCTAATGGGAAGTTGTTTTTTAGGTGCGTTTATTTCAGCTAGGCAATATAAGTATAAGCAGTGCAAAAAATCTACGCTAACAAATGCTCCTTCAATAAACGAGATAAGTTAATTTGGTAGTCAAGTGGCTTAACACTCGCTAAAATTTTAAGCTCTTGAGTGTGCTCACTCAAATCGATGTCCTTTGCTGTAATATGATGTTTATGCTTAGCATTATAAAATAGCTTAATTTTAGGCTTAATAGGATTAAGTACATTCCCCTCAAGTACTAACGCTAAACGTTCGTTTGTTAACTTAACAATAGTGCCTACTGGATGAACACCTAAGCATTTTATAAATCGTTGTACTAACTCTCCATCAAATAACTGTTTATTGGCTAATAAATAACGTAATGCATTTATAGGCTCATCGCCCTCTTGATGAGGTCTGTCGGCAGTCATTGCATCATATACATCAACTATTGCCATTATACGTGCCGGACGGCTTAGTTTTTCAGCTTCTATTCCTCGAGGATAACCAGAGCCATCTAATCTTTCATGATGATTCACTATCATATCGAGCATAAGCGGTGTAACGCCCTTTTCACCCTTAACTAAAGCTAAACCTTGTGCTACATGTTTTTTAATTGCCAGCAGTTCATTATTCGTAACTTTAGTTGGTTTTGAGAATATACCTTGAGGTAGTTTGGCTTGACCTAAATCATGGAGTAAAGCGCCCATGGCAAGTTCTTGCACAACAGCTTGTTTGTATCCCAAATATTTAGCAAATACAGCGGTAAAAATGGCGCAGTTAATCATATGACGCCAGTTGTAACTGTGTTTATCTTTGATACGAGTAAGAATACTCATAGCATTAGCGTTACGAAAAACAGAACTAACTATTTCATTAGCAATTTCATCAAGCACCTTCATATTTATAGTAAGACCTGATGTTAGATCACCATATAAGGATTGTAATTTTCGGTTATTTTGCTCATAGCTCACACTTGCTTTAGAGAATTCTTGCTCTATAGTTATAATTAATTTAGCTTTTTCAGGCTTTAGCTGACTGTTAGACGTTTTAAGTTTACTTTGCGGTTTATATTTGGCGGGTATTGCAGCATCACCTTTAGCAAAATCAATTAAAAGCTCAAGCACTCCCTCTGCAACTAAACGCTTAATAATAGATTTATCGCGCACTAAGCCACTTGTTTTAATTTTTATGCTGTTGACCCCTTCATGTTGCTTAGTAACGCTATCGACATACATGCCAGGTACAAGCTCTGATATAGGTAAAGTAATAAGCATAAAAGTGAGTTTTTCTACAAAAAATAAATATGTGTATTAAATAACACCTATCAACCCTAAAAGTCTACTTTTTGAGTTAATGGTAATGATAAATAACTAACACCGTAACTTATAGTTCAATTTAAGTATTGTCGTAACGAGCGTTACTTTCTCTATGAGTAAAACTAAATCTTATTGATATTTAACTAGGGCGTGTTGATCTTTGCGGTATAAAAAACAAACAGCATGAGGATGAGGTATAATTGAATTCGCTAAAAAACGTTACACCGAACCCTCATG
>NZ_WTLC01000083.1:0-3740 GCF_011378875.1 Pseudoalteromonas sp. Z9A5 | reverse complement strand
TTTTTTTTTCTCCAATCCCTATCTAGTTGATCTTTAAATCTCTTATATAATTGCTCGATTGTATATGTATTTGAGTAATCAACAGGGAGGGTGATTGTAAAGTGTTGTTGTATTACTTCCGCATAGCAGTGCTCTAAAGCATCCATAATAACTGAGTGGGTTTTACTTAACCTGTTTTCAATAAGATTACCCTTACCATTGTCGTCTATGTTGTTATTCACTGGTAGTAGCTTGTATTCTGACTGATGGTACTTCCTTCTCACTTAATAGTCTCCTTAGGGGGGTAGGGATAGATATTACATTAACCAAACATTATATACTTATTTAGGTATATATGGAGCTATTGCAAAAAATCTTATTTTTAAAAGGATGTAGAGGTTTTTAAATGATGTTTTTAGAGCTTGATTATTACAATGGAGTTGATTACATGGATTTTGCATCATTTTACAGTGTAACTTAGGTTAACAATGAGGTCAAGTTATTTTCGTGTGTGGCTTTATTTTTATTTGTGCTAACTCTTATGGAGTCTGTAGTGAGCTCTGCGGTGTTGTTTGTCAATACCCTTCCGTTTGCTTGCCTCATCCTTTGAAGTCTCTCAGGGGCTATTAGGGAGCCTGTAGTGAGCCTGTAGTGAGCCTGTAGTGAGCTCTGCGATGTTTTTTGTCAGCACCCTTACGTTTGCCTGTCTTTTCCTTTAAGGTCTCTCAGGGGCTATTAGGGAGCCTGAGATGGGCTCTAGTGGTTGGGTTTGGTCTGTTGCACTAAAGCACAGGCAATAAGGTGTCTATGATAGCGGGGGTAGCCACTAATCAAAAACATTCACATCTTGTTTCTAGTTATTACAATCTGTCAGGTACTATTTCGAGTGGGATTAAGGGGGTATTACACTCTAAGCTAGCCATACTTACCATGCTATAGAACATCAAACTAATGGTTTTAAAACCACCGTCATAGCTTTTTTGACGCTACCATAAACCTATTTTTGCGCTGCCATCAAAGCGCTTGTAATAACTATCAGTATTTAATTTTCTTTTTGATTTCTAATAGAGTGATCAAGCCGTTATTATTTTTATGTAGGAACGTTGTTTAGCCCACCCACAAACAGAATAAATACAATCTGCCTGATTATGCGCCTTGCTGGGGAACTCTATTAATTGAATTATTGTGAGGAATGTTTGAAATCAGATCTTAGTGTTGCTATTATTAATTTGAATCTGATTCGCTATTTTGTATATTCCAGTATACTCAATAGTTTTAGAGCCCTTGTTCCAGCAGGGGCTTTAAATCAGACTCTAAATTATCACTTCATTCGCTATTCAGCAAAGCTTATCTTACTAAAACAATTCAAATATTTAACAGACTGCTTCTAAATTAGTCGGCTTTTTTGTGCTTGGAATGAGGCTTTTTTTTGGTTTTTGATTTAATAGGTATACACTGTATCCAGTGTTTTTTAGGGGGGGGTACAGCTTGGTAGTCAATATAAGTAAAGCTGCTAGAATGGCTTCAAAAACAAGACGTACAATCTATAAACATATAAACCAAGGAAAGCTATCTACCACAAGGGATACAAAGGGTAATAGAGGTATTGATTTAACGGAATTGATTCGTGTGTATGGTAGTGATGTAAAGCCACCTGAGAGTGTAGAGAAAGAAGGTGGTATACATGAAGAGTGTACAACTGTATCCAGCTCTGAAAAGATGGATTTACTGCTCAAGAAAATTGAGAATTTAGAGAGTGAAGTTAACCGGCTAAATCATACTGTTGAAAACTTAAATAATAGGCTTGAATATAAACCGGCAGCAATTGATAGCGTAGAGTTAACCCCAGTTAAGTCTAAAAGTAGTGAGATTTTGGCAAGGCTTAAAAGTAAACTCTAATGAGCTGTCAATTCAACTCTATGTCTATAGGTAGCTATAAAATATTCAGTTGAGTATGTGAGGTGAGAGTAGGCTGTTTAAACAGGGGGTACCCCCTATAAAATAATTTCATCTGATAGCGTGTCCTGTTCTTCTTGGTCTATACCTATGTACCGTAAAGTTACTTTAGGGCTGCTATGGTTTAGCATCTTCATAACTTGAGCTATATCATTTGTTTTTTTATAAACATGGTAGCCTCTAGTCTTTCTCATTGAGTGAGTGCTTAAATCAATCCCGACTATCTCACCAATAGCTTTAAATGCTTGCCCTACAGCCTGCCTTGTAAGTGGCTTTATAGTCTTTACGTTGCGAGCAGTAGCCTGGAATAAATAAACGCTCTCAGGGCTCTCTAGGTGCCTACGTTCTATAATTGATTTGGCTTTCTCATTTAGTTTTATTGTGTGTTTCTTCTTTGTTTTTTGTTCAACTAGCTTTAAGTGCGTACCTTCAACATCTGTAAACTTTACATCTAGTAAATCAGATATCCTTAAAGCCAGGTTAATTCCTAAATCCCATATATCTGCAAAATGCTGTCCGTGATGTTTAACTAGCAATTCACTAATTAACGGTACTTTTGATAAATCTTTTACAGCTTCAACTTCGTTCACTTTACTTTCCTAATAACTAACAACCAACCATTATGGAAAGTATAAGCTTGTTTTCATGCTGTAGCAAACGTTTTTACAGGCTTACTAGCTTTCCTTAATGTTATTTTGGAAAGTTAGACTGTTTCTGATTTTATTGAATGGAGCGCTTTTAAATAGTAGAATTAACTTTCAAAGCAATGCCTTACATTGCTTTAATACAAATAATAAGGACATTGAAATGAAAATAAAACTTATCGCCCTATCAACGATATTAGCTATCACTACTGGTTGCTCATCGGTTACTAACGAATATGTTAAAATAGAGCCTTTTGAATACAACATCCCAGCAAGTAAGAATGATATTTATTTTGCTGCTGTCGATTGCACGCTAGAAAATATCTCAGCTCCAGCTACAAATGGTCAATTCTTTGATTATCAAGATAAGGAGTCTGGTCGGTTGTCTGTAGCGTTTAATAGCGAATATGTTGTTGGAATTAGCGCTTTTCCCTTAAAAACCACAATGTCTATTAAAGCTGATGAAAATAAATTAACGATAAGATTTAGTAATTTGCAGGCGTATTCTAAGTATGCTAAACGCTGGGGTGGTATTTATCAGCAAGCAGATGGGAGTAAATCTGAGGCTGAATTAAAGATTGATGAAACAGCTAGTTCTGTCTCTTCTTGCATTAAAGAAAGAGTTTAATAACAATAATTGAATACAAATATTTAAACGCTGCCACTTAGACTAAAAACGCTTGTGGCAGTGTGTAATAGTAGGTAAGCGAGTTATCTTATATTTAGAGGGGTTTTCTTTTTATACGATGCAGTTAGTTAAGAACAAGAGGTTGTTTGTTTACCAATTGACTGGCTTTAAACTTATCTAAGGCTGTACCGCCCCTATTCTTACAAAGGTAGCTTGCCCAGAGCATAGCTTCTTCAATTGAGCCTTTATTACTTTTATCAATTAAGTGTTGGTAGTGTTCTAAATTATCTTTTTTATCTCTCTTGTACTCAATCAGTCCATCTATAAATTCATTTAATTCTACAGGTGCATCATCTTTAATAACTATACTTGTTAAAGCATGCCTCCAAGCTTTTATTATTAGCCTTCGAACTCCAGAGTGTCTATTTCTATTGCTATCTGTAAAAGTCATAAAGTGAATATGTTGGTGTTTGGCTTTTTCTATTTCAATCGTAGCTATGTAGTGGAGTTTTCTTCTCTTCTTATTTTTTTTT